>NZ_MWQY01000010.1 GCF_002087085.1 Marispirochaeta aestuarii
CTTTTTCTCACGGACTGCCCGGCTCTCTGTCAGTGACAGGCTGATCTGGCTTAAGGGGATCAGTACTCCGTTAAAACAGGCGGCGGACTACCTTCCGGCCTATGCCTGGGCCTGAGGTATCCCCAGGGTTCGGGACACTGGCTAATTTTTCTGCAGAGTCCTGGAGTGGATGTCAGCAGCGGCTGCATCTCCTGCCAGGCGGGCAATAATCGCTTCAGAGAACTCCGCCGCCGTACCCGCTCCTCGGCTGGTAATTACGTTGCCGTCGATCACGACCCTCTCGGGACTGAAGTTCGCCCTGGTCCACTCCTTCTCAAATCCTGGGAAGCAGGTAGCCTTTCTCGTATCCAGGATACCCAGGGGATAGAGCACCACAGCGGGGGCAGCGCAGATAGCGGCAATGAGACCGTCTTTCCTGTAAACATCTTCTATCAGCTTTACAGCCTTATCAGAAGCAGCTATGTTGGCGGCTCCCGGCATTCCACCCGGGATGATCAGGGCATCTACTTCCTGACTGAAATCTTCCAGCTTTTTATCGGCGTGGACAATAATATTATGGCCGCCGGTAACCTGTAGACCGGTAACGCCAAGGGTGACGAGATCCAGGCCCGCGCGACGCAGAAAATCTATGGGGGTAACAGCCTCAACCTCTTCAAAACCGTCCGCCAGAAGAAGGGCAACTCTTTTATGTTCCATGTCGTATCCTCCATTTTTGTTGTTGTCTACTCTGGAAAATACAAATAAAACCGGTCAGGCTCAAATCAAATGATCCCGGAAAGGGCCTCGTGGGTTTCCAGGAGCATCCGTTCAGTGGCGTCCCAGCCGATACAGGCATCGGTTATGGAAACTCCGTAAATAAGCTCTGCGGGATTGCTGCCGATGGACTGGCTGCCCTCAAAGAGATTGCTTTCCAGCATAAAGCCGACGACTTCGTTCAGACCCCTCCGGCGGTAGTCGGTCAGGGCCCGCAGAACCCTCTCCTGCTTGAAGGGATCTTTTCCGGAATTCATGTGGCTGCAATCGATCATAACAGCCGGATCTATCCCGCTGCCGGCGAGCATCTCCCGGGCCTCCTCCACATTCTCCTCGTAGTAATTGGGGGCGTCCCTGCCGCCCCGGAGAATTATGTGGTTATTGGGATTGCCCGTTGTGTGCAGAACACAGGTATTGCCTGCCTGGTCTATACCGATAAAACTCTGGGGATGCCGGGAAGCCTCCATGGCGTCCACTGCAAGCTTGAGATTACCGGAGGTACCGTTCTTGAAACCCACGGGCATTGAAAGACCGGAAGCCATCTGGCGGTGGGTCTGGCTCTCGGTAGTTCGCGCCCCGATTGCCGCCCAGGAAATCAGGTCGGCGATATACTGTGGGATGATCGGTTCGAGGATCTCAGACCCCACTGGCATACCCATCTCCGTGATTTCCAGCAGGATCTGCCGGGCCTGCTTGAGTCCCTTTTCGATCTTGTAGCTTCCGTCCAGGTCGGGGTCCGTAATGAGTCCCCGCCACCCCAGCACCGTCCTGGGCTTTTCAAAATAGACCCGCATTAAAAGAAGCATACTGTCCTTTACCTTTTCCTGCAGGCCCTTCAGTCGCTCCGCGTAATCCAGGGCAACCTTTCGGCTGTGAATTGAGCAGGGACCGATGATACCGAGAAGCCGCCTGTCTTTTCCCTTCAGGATATCGACGACCTGTTTTCGGCCCGTGAAAACCGTTTCGTTGCTGGCGGGAGTAACCGGATACAACTCTTTAAGGGCTGCCGGTGAAAAGAGGGGATGGGCTTTACGTATGTGAATATCGGATAATGGATGCAGGGGACTGGCTCCAGCCATGGTTATTCCTTTCCTTGTGTTCTTATTGACAGGTACGTGGCATGGAGTATACCTGTTTTAGTATGGTAAATACAAGCATCCCGATTGCACAAGGCCGGGTCTATGGTTTACAAAAGGTACATGAGCCGATTTCTGCTGCCCCTTGCAGCCGTCCTACTCCTGTTTAGCTCCTGCACAGGTCTGCAGGAATCCACCGCCTCAGCTTCATACCCGATACGGGAGAAGCAGGAAAAGCCTGCACCCTCAGGGGAAGCAGACAGCGCGGCGGATCAGAAAGGGGTTGCAGTAAAGCCGGAACTACCGGCAACCGCTGAAGATGAAAAGAAGCCCGAATCAGCGCCGGACCCGTTGGCTGCATACCTTGACCGGATGGACATAAAGCGACAGATCGGCCAGCTTTTTCTGGTGGAAGTACGGCACCCGGAAACCGGACAGCTCATCACAAGGATGAACGAAGCCTTCCGGGAATGGGCCGCGGATCTTCAGCCCGGGGGATACATCCTTTTCGCCGATAATCTGAGAAATCCCCAGCAGACCAGAGAGCTGATTGCAGATCTCCAAAGCCTGACGACTATTCCTCCCTTCATCGCCCTGGATGAGGAGGGAGGTGTGGTCAGTCGGCTCACCGCAGTTCCCGCCATGGGCGGGATCCCGGTACCATCTGCCCGGGTCATCGGTGCCTCAGGATACACAGCAAAAGCCCGGGAAGCTGCCAGAACCATTGCGAAACAACTCAAGGACCTGGGCTTCTCCGTAAACTTTGCGCCGGTGGCGGATATTCACATTCCCGGAACCGGCGGTACCATGGGTGAAAGGAGTTACGGGACCGAAGCGCAGCTGGTTTCACGGATGGCGTGCGCCTTTTCCAAAACTCTGGAAGACGAGGGAATACTCTCGGTGGCCAAACACTTTCCCGGTCACGGTGCAGCCTACGGTGATTCCCATACAGAGAAAACCGTGCTGGACGCCTCCCGGGAGATTCTGACCCGGCGGGAGATGCTTCCCTTTTCAGCACTAATAAAGCAGGGAATCGGCGGTATCATGACCGGGCACATTATCGTGCCTTCCCTCGATAATTCCGGAAAGCCTGCCAGTCTTTCCGGAATTATCAGCAGGAATCTTCTCAGGGATGAGATGGATTATAATGGACTCGTTTTTACAGACAGTCTGAGGATGGGCGGAGTTACCGCTTTTTATAATGCTGTCGAACTGCCGCTCCTGGCTTTTGAAGCCGGAGCGGATATCCTGCTGATGCCTGTAGCGGCGCTGGAATCCCGGCAAAGACTCCTGGAAGCCCTGGAGACAGGAAGAATCCCGCAGCAGAGGCTCAGGGAATCCCTCAATCGAATAGCCCTGGCCAAAAGAAAATTCCTGTCTCCCGACGATATTACTCCATCCCCCTAAGTACCGCCCTGGTCTTTTCCCTGGTCGGAATCATCATTTCCATGCCGGTGGAGGGCATCGTAGAGAAAGCGTTTTATTTTCTGAGTCGGCGTCTTCTCGAAAGGATCCTTCTGCTCGATAAACTTCCCGATCCTGGAGAAGCTGCTCAGGCGCGCATTCACCGACTTTCGCAGTTCGTTCAGATACTCCCCTATCTCCCGGGGAACATCAGCGGCGGATTCGGCCATGTTGTGGAGATGCTCCTTGAAGGCGTCGTAATTAATATGTATCCGTGCGCTCAGCTCGCCCTGGTCCTGAAACACCAGGGAGTCCTCTACGAAATCAAAGCTGTTGATAATGGACTCTATGGCCTCGGGATAGATGTTCTCGCCGCTGGGTCCCAGGATCATGTTCTTCATGCGTCCCTTTATGTACAGACGACCCTCTGCATCGAAGACCCCTAAATCCCCGGTGTGAAACCAGCCATCCCCGTCGATTACCTCAGCGGTTCGTTTCGGATCCTTGTAATAGCCCTGCATTACGATGGGGCCCCGTACAAGGATCTCCCCCTCCCCGTTTTCCGCATTTGGTTCTGAGATTTTAACCTCGATACCCTCGATGGGTTTACCCGTTGAGCGGGCCTTCATGTTCGGATTGTCAGCCCCGGCAATAAGGGGTGAAGTTTCCGTCAGGCCGTAGCCGATGGCATAGGGGAATCTGGCTTCGATCAGAAAATCCTCTACCTCCGGAGCAAGAGCTGCACCGCCGATACCGAAGAAATAGAGGCGTCCTCCAAAGGCCTTCCTGAGTTTCTTGCCCGCCAGCCGGTTCAGGATTATACGTCCCGGAGTTGTCCCGTGGAGACGCCGCAGCAGTGGACTCTTCCTGAAGGAGGGCAGTACACTTTGACGGTAAAGCTTCTCAATGAGCAGGGGAACCGAGAGAATCAGGTGGGGACGTACTTTTTTAAGGGCCGGCATCAGAACCGTAGCCGACGGCGGCCGCCGCAGATAGTAAACCGCACAGCCCATAAAAAGAGGGATAATAAAACCGATGGTGCACTCATAGGTATGCGCAAGAGGAAGGATGGAGAGCATCGACTCCCCTGCCTGTATGCCGGGTATTACGCTTGTCTTTTCAGCATCAAAAATGATGTTGCGGTTTGTGAGCACCACCCCCTTGGAGTGGCCCGTCGTTCCGGAGGTATAGATAATGACTGCCGGATCATCGGGATTTCCGGTGTAGCTGAAACCCGCTTCCGGCAGAAAATCTTCTCGAGAAAGAGCCTCTGCCGCGGCGATGGATTCGCCTTCCAGGGAGCCAAGGGGCGCAAAAGAGTCTATCAGATAGAGACCCGTGTCCGGGCCACAGACGTCCGCAGCTTCCAGTTTGGGAACCATACGCTTTGAAATAAAACAGGCTTTGATCTCTGCATGTGTAAAAATGGCAGACACATCCTGAGGCGGAAAATCCGGCAGAACCGGGACAACGATCCCTCCAGCGCGGTTTATGGCCATATAGGCAATTCCCCAGTTCGGCATATTTTCGCTCAGAAGTCCTATCCGGTCTCCGGGAGCTATTCCGTCCGAGACCAGCCGGGCGGCAAGCCGGTCCACCAGATCCGTACATTCCGAATAGCTGAGGGGCTCTTCCCCGGCAAAGCCGAGGGCGGGATAATCCGGGTAGGCCGCAGCCGTGTTGAAGAGCACATGGTTGAGCATATTCGCGTGTGTGTTCATACCTTCTCCTAGAGGCTTATCGTCATTTTCAGCCCGGGGACAAAGTCCCCGGTACAAAGCTCTCCCCGGTCCAGAACGCGGCAGTCCATATCCGCAGCCCGCGAAGAGGCTATACTCTCCCGGACTTTTTCCGGAGTATTGTTGTTGTGGGACAGGTGACACATAAAGACCCTGTCCGGCTTCCTTCTATTCTCGCTGATCTCGGATAGAAAATCCACTGCCTGCTGATTGGACAGGTGACCCCATTTTGACGCGATGCGCCGTTTCAGGCTCGCCGGATAGGGTCCGCTTGACAGCATCTCGGGATCGTAATTGGCTTCAAGAAAGAGGACCCGGCTGGTGGATACCAGGTGGAACATTTCGTCGGAGAGCTCCCCGGTATCCGTAAGAACAGTAAAGCGCTCTCCCTGAATGGAAAAACTGTAGGCCACAGGACGATCTACGTCATGAAAGGTGGAGAAAGGAAGGCAGCTGCACCAGGAAAAACTGTGCTCCTTTCCCGGTTGCATTGTGTATAGGCCCGGCAGTTTTCCAACGGAATCAGGCAGGGTCAGACCGGAGGCGGTAAACATTGGTATCTTGAGTCTTCTGCACAGGGCCCCCGCCCCTTTCATATGGTCGCCATGGGTGTGGGTCAGGAAGAGTCCATCCACGGAATCAGGAGAAATCCCGGCCCGGTCCATCCGCGCCAGGGCCTCCCTGACGCTGAAGCCGTTGTCCACAATTACGGACCGTCCCCGGCAGGAAAAAACGTAGGCATTAGCAGAAGAGCCGCTGCCGAGAACGGCATAGCGGACCGCGTTTTTTTCCGTCAACGTTCTTGCTCGATCCAGGCCTGCCAGGTTTCCAGGGCAAGGCCGATGGTTGCGTCTTTTCCGTTCCGGACAACCGGCGTTTTTAAAAGCAGTGGGTTCTCAAGAACTTCTTCTTCGGGATCAAATTCCATATAAGCCATTCCCTTGTCCTTGTAAGCCCTGCTCTCGGGATCGACAAGATTATCCCGCCCAACAGCCCGGGCAATATTCGATAGCTCCCCGGGGGAGATGCCCTTCTCCCTGAGGTCTACCTGATGGGGAGTAATACCCCGTTCCTTGAAAAACCTGACCGCCTTCTGGGTGTTCTTGCACTTCTTTGTGCCGAATATCTGAATTGTCATACAGCTGTATCCTCTATATAAGGATTAGGGAGAGAATATCAGTCTGTGAAGGGGATTACAAGGCGCCAAAGGAAGACTAGTCCTTCTTCCAGGACCGTTCCGGCAGCTTCATGACCTAGAATCATTGGCTCCCGGACAACAAAGGGTCCGATTTTACCGTGCTGGTAGTAGTGAATATCGCTTCCGCAGATACCCACCGCCCCGACGGCGATTCGGACATCCCGTGGACCCAGTTCTTCCTGTATGTCCACGTCCTGAAGGGAAATTTCACCCTTCTTTTGTAAAACCAGCGCCTTCATGGTCTCCTCCCTCTTATTTTTCTCCCCTGGCCAGGGCTACATGGCTGTCCGCCATCTCATATCCCGCCGCCTGGGCACAGGCAGTGTTCAGGTCCAGGGCGGCAACGGCGGTGCAGCAGATCTCCGCCAGGCGCTTTACATTTTCGTTATCATCAGGACTGGTGCCGATTTCTCCACAGCCGAGAAGCTTGAGGGCCTCCCGGGCAGTACCGAAGTTTGTCCCTCCGCCGATGGTCGCGATCTCCAGGGAGGGCATGGAAACCATGAAGTGGAGTCCCCCCTCCACGGCGTCGGCCTGGACAAAGGCGGCGGAGCTCGAGACGACATGGGCCATGTCCTGGCCGGTGGCGGCGAAAAACGCAGCCAGCGCATTGGCGGCGTTTACATTGAAACCGCTTATGGTTCCGCTCAAGGTGGAGCCCAGATAACACTTATGAAAAACCACCCGCTCAACACTCCTGCTGGTCACCCCTTTCTTGAAAACCTTCTGGAGGACCTCTTCGGGAACAAAGACCTCGGCATGAACGCTTTTTCCCCGGCCCTGCAGTATGTTGATATGGGAAGCCTTTTTATCGGTACACAGGTTGCTGGATATGGTTATGAGCTTCCAGCCCTCCAGATCCTTCAGAATCCTCCGGGCGATATCGGCGGAGGCCTTGGTAACGCCGTTCATTCCCATGGCATCGCCGGTCTTGCAGACCATCCTGAGGAAGACTTTTGTTCCCAGCTGATAGGGTTCGATATATTCCAGGCGGACGAAGGGGTCTTTAATCTCCTTGTTCAGCTCCTGTATCAGATCCCTGTCCTCCTGGACACGGATACAGAATTTTTTGGCGGCGTCGATATCGGGGGCCTCCAGGAGGGGCGCCCTGCTCATTCCGTCAAAGGTCACCTGGGTACGGATTCCCCCCGACATGTTTATGGCCTTGACACCCCGCTGCACTCCGGCGACAAGAGCAGCTTCGTTGGTTGCCAGGGGAAGGTAGTATTCGCCTTTTGCATACTCCCCGCTGATTTTAACCGGTCCGGCCAGTCCCATGGGTATCAGGGCGGCCCCGACCTTCATTTCAATTCCCGTAAGAAGGTGCCCCTCCGAGAGTCCGGAGTTATCCAGCCTCGAGTTTTTAATCAGATCGAGGCTGACGCCGGTGCTTTCTTCCGCGACGGAGCAGCGAATCCGGGCTGCATCATGACAGGCATCCTGAAGACGGGATGCATCGGAATCATATACCTCGTTAAATATCATTGTCTCCAGATGCTGCTGCTTTATTTCACCTTCAGCAAACCTGTCCTTTATTTCTTTGAGCTTGTCCACCCTTTACCTCCTTTTAAGCCGTGTGTTCGTAGGCACTCAATCCTTTTGCAAAGTCTCCGGCCTTCGTAATTTTCTCAAGATCTATACCGGTTTCAAGCCCCAGACGGTGCAGCATGTCCACCAGGGTTTCGGTAGCTATGTTTCCCGTAGCCCCCGGCGCATAGGGGCAGCCCCCGAGTCCCCCGGCGGCGGAGTCGATTACATCGATACCTGCCTGGAGGGAGACGAGCACATTGGCAAACTCGATCCCCGAAGCCCGATGAAAATGGGCCGCAAGGCTCGCTTTTTTAAGCTGTTCCCGGACCCTGCTGCCCACCTCGTAGGCAGAAACCGGCCCGGCCATCCCGGTGGTGTCCCCCAGGGATATCTCGTAGGAGCCGTACTCCTCCAGCTTCTTCGCGATATCAACAACCTTTTCTACCGGTATTGCCCCCTCCATGGGGCATCCGTAGGCGGTCCCGATGTATGATCTGACACGTACCCCGTGGGAGGCGGCGTATTCATTTATCCTCTTCATCTCTTCCAGGGATTCTGCGACACTCATGTTCAGGTTCTTGGTATTGTGACTCTCGCTGGAACTCATGATGGTAACGACTTCCTTCAAACCGGCGTCAACAGCGCGTTCCAGTCCCTTGAAATTGGGGATCAGGGCGTTGTAGGTGATTCCCTCCCGCCGACTTATTCCATTCAGTACATCCACGGCATCCGCCATCTGGGGGACCCACCGGGGATGTACAAAACTTGTTACCTCGATGCGGCGGCACCCCGCGTCCTGCAGCATCTCCACAAGCCTGATCTTGTCGCCGGTGGCAATAAAATCCGGTTCATTCTGCAGACCGTCCCTGGGACCCACCTCAAAGATGCTTACCTTTTTAAAATCAATATGGAGATCCGACAATCCCATCTAAATCCTCCCTGTTGTAAGGCATTCTAAAACTGCCCTTCTTCAGAATGCTACTATCATTATCCTGCTGACGCAATTCTATAATGTAAAACCGCCGTCGATTGTCAGAGTCTGGCCGGTTACAAATCCTGCAGAACACAGAAGATCGATAATCACTTCGGCCACATCCCGACGGGCTTTAAACCAATCAGATCATACTATCGCTATGATAGATGTGTTCCCGCATAACCTCTTCCGCAATAAGAGGATCTCTGGTTCGCAGTGCATCGATCAGGCAGTGGTGATTGTCCTTGGGAATCTGATTCTTATGTTCCGTCGCACTGTACTGGGCGCGCTGCAGCAGCCTGAACAGGTTTATTCGGTGGAGTGAATCGATAAGAGACTGATGCCCGGTTTTTCTGGCCATGATCATGTGCATCTCGAAGTGGAGTTCCCAGAACTCCTCTCCCTCGGTATCCCCTGCCTGCTCCATGGCGTCCAGCTTATTCGCCAGCTTTTCCAGGTCGGCGATTTCATCTTCCGTGAGGGTGCGTGTAATGATACGCATAACCTGACATTCGATGGCCTCCCTGAGGGCATACCAGTCCCTGACTTTCTCCTTGGTGATCGGAACAACCCTGGAACCGCGGTAGGGAATGGACTCTACGATGCCGAGGGCCTCGAGGCGCAGCAGGGCTTCCATTACCGGAATCGTGCTGACCCCTGTCTTTTCAGCGAGCTTGCGACGTATAAGTTTTTCTCCGGGTTTCAGCTGTCCGGTAAGAATCATGTCAAAAATCTTTTCATAGGCCTTGTCAGAAGAACTCCGAAAATCGTCCTCAACTTCTATAAGCATCGCATTGCTCCATCGGAAATCTGGTAAATCCGTATCCGTAAATCTACGATAAATAATATATCAGATATACCATAGATTTTACAAGTTTTTTTTATCCGGAAGAACAAACAATGAAAAAAGGGGATTTTATGCCTCAAATTCGAGACACAATCCCCGTTTTTCCATTTCAGGTTCCCATAAGAAGTATAAAAACTGTTTTTGAAGTAATCAATCCTGTTTTACATCTCTATACTCAAAATAATCAAAGTCGGCATACAGACGTTCCCCTGACAGGTCCTGACAACACAGCCCGGAAAAGGCCCCGGTAAAACTGTTTCGCTGCATATATTCATCCGAAAGCACCTTTGAATCCAGGTCAGGACCGATCTGCTGCCAGTCCCCGGCTGAACCATAAGAGTAAAAGAAGCGAAGTATATCGCCATCGATCTCTGCCCTTAGCCCTGCGACATGCTCTCCTTTACCGGCCTCGACCATCGCCGGATCGTGGAGCCCGGGGATTTTGAGCTCATGCTCGGTACATCCTGCAGGGATATTGCGTATCGTTCCAGGATATCACTGTACGGCGAGACACGTTATCCGGGAAAGTACTGGTCCATGGAGAGCGCTGTGGAAATCCTGAGGGAGTAAAGGAATTATAAGTATGTGCGGGTATTATGCCATGCTATAATACCCGCAAATGAAAGCTCCCATGGAAAAATCCCTGCTCTTTATCTTCAGCTCCCTGTTTATAATCTCTTTTATCCTTTCCATTAATGCTATAGTCGATCTTTCGAGCCTGACATCCGGCAGCGAGGAAACGGAAACAGCGGATTACCATTTTGCTTTCTTTCTGCCCAGGGAGTTTTACAGCTTTTTCCGTTCCGTGGCCAGCGGGGCGCAGGAAGCAGCGGAGGAAATGGACTGCGCCTTATCCTTTCATACCATTGGAAACGATTCCCTGGATCTTGAAATGGCCCGCTTCTCCGGAATCGACGGAGTAGTCCTTTACCCGAGCATCAACGAGGAAGAGGCCCGAAGGATTCTTGACGAGTTTGATGATTCCGGCATATCCGTAGTGCTCATAGAGCATACCCTGTCGGACAGCTCCCCATGGCCTTTTGTGGGAACCAATAATTTCGATATCGGAAAAAAAATCGGAAACCTCATCAAGTCCCGCTCAGGCTCCCCCCTTCAGATCGCTGTGGTCTACTCGATGAAGTCCCCGGGAATCTACGCGGAAAAGGACCTGGTCGGACTGGGAATAACCTCGACCCTGGGGCCCCTGCTGGAAACACCCCTGGAAAGCCGGATTACAAATCTGAATCCCCTGGACGCGGAAGAGCTGACCTACGAGATGCTGCTGAACGAACCCTGGATATCCACCATTGTATTTACTGACACCAGCGATACCCTGGCGGCGACCCAGGTGCTTATCGACATGAATATGGTGGGCACCGTACGGCTGATCGGATTCGGAACGGAGGATGCAATCCTGGATTACGTGGAAAAAGGTATTCTCGAGGCTACCATCGCTACAAATCCCTGGGATATCGGCTACAACGCCGTAAAGGTCCTGGTCAAGCAGCAGAGCGAGGGACACATGCCCGGCTATGTGGATACGGGAGTCGAAATTGTAACGGAACGGAACGTCGACCGTTTCAGGAAAAACGGGAGCAGACGGTGAGAGAATCCCTGCGGCTGCAGCTTTTCCTGAATATCTTTCTGGGACTGGGAATTATCGTCATATCCATGTCCTACACCTTTTACAGTTCCATGAAAATCCAGACCATTGTGAACAGCCAGTTCCGCAAAGAGCAGTTTTATCAGAAACTGCAGTATGAGATCTCCGAAGTCAGGGGACCTCTTCTGGATTATCTTTCCAGCAGATCATCCAAAGCCCTGGCCGCCCTCCTGATCCAGGAACAGACCCTCAGGAACATGGTACCCGAACAGACGCCGGTATATAAAAGTTCGTACCGTCTGGCGGAGCGGGAAATCTTCTTCATGCTCACAAACTACCTCGATATGGTGGAACAGGCCATCAACATGAAACGAGGCCGGGCCATAAACGAATACACCCAGATTTATGAAGATATGGAAAAGATGAACGCCCACATCGCCCGAAGAATCGACAGCATCAGCCTCTCGGGAATTCGGGAACAGCTCACCGCCTATGAATCTGTAATAGAAGCTTCCCGGGTTCTCCAGTTCCATAATCTGCTGACAATTATCTTCGCCTTTCTGTTTTCCATAACCTGGATGCTCTTTTCCATCAGCAAGGTTACGAACCCCATGCACCGCCTGGCCCAGATGGCAGAAGAACTCTCCACCGGCAACTTCGACATACCGGATATCCATATTTCCTCCGTCACCGAGGTCAGCGCCGTTGTCGAGGCCTTTAACAACATGAAAAACGATATCCGCCGCTACATAACTGAGATACAGCGGCAAAAAAGCATCGAACAGGGATACATGAACGAGAAACTGCGGAACATGAAAATGGAGCAGCTCCTGAAACGCATGGAGCTGTATACCATGCAGGCTCAGATGAATCCCCACTTTCTGTTCAATACGATAAATACGGGTGTACAGCTTGCAATCATCGAGAATGCCGACAAGACCGCGGCCTTTATGGAAAACCTGGCCACCTTTTTTCGTCACAATATACGGGAGCGCAAGCTTATCGTTCCCCTTCGCCACGAGATTGAAGGCCTGAGGTCCTATTTTTATATTCTGGAAATCCGTTTCCCCCACACCTACTCCTTCAGCCTGGATGTTCAGGAGGACATCCTCGATACCTGTTCCATTCCCGCCCTGATTCTGCAGCCCCTGGTGGAGAATTCCATCATCCATGCCTTCAAGGGAGCCCACACCGGTGGAGAGATAGGTGTCAGGGTAAGGAAAGAAGAGAATATGCTTCTGCTGTCGGTCAGGGATAACGGGTCAGGCATACCCCGGGAAGTCAGCGACTCTCTTTTAAAGCGCTATACCCGGGACCAGGAACATACATCCAAGGTAATGGGTCTCGAGAATGTTATCCAGCGGCTCTACTTCTTTTATCCCCGAAACAGAGAGGTTATTTCCATTGAGAGCGAAACCCATACAGGCACGGAGATTATCATCCGGATTAACCTGGAGGAAGAACCATGTATAAAGTTATGATCGTTGATGATGAAGAGCCGGTTCTGGAAAGTTTTTCCTACATGGTGGAAACATCCTCCGATTCTTTCTCCGTCTGCGGCAAGGCACGCACGGGTTTCGAGGCCATATCCATGGCCTACAACTGCAGTCCGGATATCGTTTTCATGGATATCGGAATGCCGGGAATCGACGGCCTGGACACCATCAAGGAGCTGCAGCGCAACCATCCGGCAACCCTATTTATCCTCTCCACAGCCTACGAACGTTTTGATATTGCAAAAAGAGCAATTCCCCTCAAGGTATTCGACTATCTGGTAAAACCTATTTCCCGCAGCAGGTTTCTTGAAACCCTCATGAAGGCAAAACAGCATCTGGATGAACAGACCGAGATTGCCGCCGCCAGACTGGACAAGGCGCGGATATCAGCCGATTCAATGAGCTGGGAGGAGCGGAATTTCCTGCTTCTGATCAGCTGGAAAAGCCTGACAAAAAGGGAATGGGAAAAATACAAACTGCTCTTTTCTCTTGAATCCGATCAGGCGAGGGTCTTTGTGTTCCGTATCGAGGGACCCGAGGCGGAAGCACTGTCGGGAATCCACAGGGAGATTCACCGCAAGATAAGCCACAAGTATCAGATACTCTCCACCGAATATCTGGGAAGTACGCTGATCTTCCTGCCCGGAGACGAGGAAACCCGGCGGCTGCAAGACTTTCTCGATCTTGTTTTTACCCAGGTTCTCCCCTCCAATGCACAGGTACAAAAAGGACTCGGCGGGCAGCATTCCTATGAAGAATTCTTTCGCTCCTGCGAGGAGGCCCTGCGGGCCCTCAGAGAGAACGATGAGCGGGATACCGGCAGGCACGAGGACTGGGAGGAACTGGGAGAACTTCGAAGTGCCATCGCCAGAGCCGCCTCCTTTGAGGATATCCAGGAGCCTTTTACATCGTACTACGAAAAGGTATTTTCCTCTTCTCCTTTTCCCGTGGCAAAATCGAGAATAATCGCCTTCTTTACCCTGCTCCTTGACGATTTCTACCGCTCCCTGGGTAAAAAGGCTGCCCGCTATATTCTCTTTGATCCTGCCGCCGAGATTACCCCCATCAACGCCAGGAAGGATCTTGATGCCTGGATCTGGAGGTCCCTGCGAACCCTGATGGAGGCCGAACATCAGCACATGGAAAAAAACCTTCCCGCGGTACTGACCCGGGCTCTGTACTACATCCAGGGGAATTACGACCGGCCCCTTCAGCTCACGGATGTGGCTGACTTTTGCGGGGTATCTTCAAGCTATATGAGCAGACTCTTTACAGAGCAGCTCAGTATCTCTTTTATTGATTACCTGACCTCCGTTCGGCTGAAGGTGGCGGAGGAATTACTGCTGGAAAACCGCCTTCCCATAAAGGAAATAGCCTGCAGTGTCGGATACCAGGACCCCAATTACTTCAGCAGGATTTTTCGGAAACAAAAGGGCTTTTCTCCAAGCACCTATCTTCAGGAGCATAGCGATGAAAAATAGGATACCCGGAATATTTTCCCTTCTGATTCTCCTGATGCTTCTATTCTCCTGCAGCAGGGCACAGAAAGAGGATGCCGGAATGGCTGACCGGAGAATCATCATTGGTTTCTCCATTGCCACGGATACATTCATTCTTGAACGATGGAACAAGGACATCAAGATCTTTACCGGAGCGGCAAAGGAGCTGGGTGCGGAGGTTCTTTTCCAGCTCTCCGCAGGGGGAACCAGGGCGCAGATCGACCAGATTCGCTACCTTCTGAAACAGGACATCGATATTCTGGTTGTGCTGCCCCATGATACATCCATGCTGGCCGGTGTCATCAAGGAGGTCAACGATCAGAAAATTCCGGTTATCGCCTACGACCGACTGATTCAGGGAGTACCGATATCCGCCTACGTATCCTTCGATAATGTGGAAGTCGGCAGGCTCTTCGGAAGGGCCCTCACCCGGAAGGTACCCCGGGGAAAATATCTGATCGTAAACGGATCGGTGAGGGACAATAACAGTTACCTGGTAAACCAGGGTTTGCACGAGATTCTGGATCCCTACATAGAATCCGGCGCGGTTTCCATTGTGGACGAGATCTGGCTCGAGCAGTGGAGCGGAGACGAAGCCACCGCTCGGATAAGTGAAATACTGGAAAGGACCACCGATATAGACGCCATATCCGCCGGGAACGACCAGCTTGCAAACTCTGCGATTCAACTCCTCGCAGAACGGCGTCTGGCAGGAAAGGTCGCTGTAGTCGGACAGGATGCCGATCTGCTTTCATGTCAGCGGGTTGTTGAGGGCTTGCAGCTCATGACGGTATATAAGCCCATCAGCAGGCTTGCCACCCGTGCAGCCCAGATATCCGTCGCCATTGCCCGGGGAGAAGCTCCCGAGCCTGACAGACTGGTGGAGAATGGAAGCAATACCACAATCCCCTACTTTGTCGAGATGCCGCGGGCAGTTTTCAAGGATAATATGGAAGAAACCATAATCAAAGACGGATTTCATTCAGCGGAAGATATTTATAGAAACAGATCAAGAGAAAATTGACATCAATATTCTGCTATCCGGTTCAGCGAAATTAGTCCCCATAAAAAAAATAGACAGACATTGTAATAAGAATCCTGTATCGAAGCATTGGAAGCGATCATACAATTAAGAAAACATATTCTATAAGGAGAGTTGTATGAAAAATGCTCTACGAATCGGAGTTCTCTGTGTACTGCTGGTTCTGCTTGCTTTTCCGATCTTCGCCGCCGGCGGACAGGAAGAGGGGACGGCCAAAAAGGTCGGAATCCTCATGCCGACCAAATCTCTGCAGAGATGGAACCAGGATGGTCAGTACCTGAAATCTAAACTTGAAGCCAAAGGCTACAAGGTCGATCTTCAGTATGCCAACAACCAGGTTGCCACTCAGGTTTCTCAGCTGGAAAACCTCGTCACCGCCGGGAACAAAATCCTGGTAATCGCTTCCATCGACAGTACCGCCCTTAAAGGCGCTCTGGCACAGGCGAAAAGTGAGGGCTGCCTGGTAATCGCCTACGACCGTCTGATTATGGATACAGAAAACGTAGACTATTACGCTACCTTCGACAACTATAAAGTAGGCACGCTTCAGGGCAATTTTATTGTTGAGGAGCTGGGACTCAAGAGCGGAAAAGGTCCGTACAACCTTGAGGTATTCGGCGGCTCCCCGGATGATAACAACGCCTACCTTTTCAATCAGGGTGCCATGGACCAGCTGCAGCCCTACATCGACAAGGGCCAGCTCGTGATAAATTCCGGCCAGACTGAAATGAGTGTCATAGCAATATCTGCCTGGAAAGCCGAAGGCGCTCAGGCCCGTATGGATAACCTTCTTACCGCTTACTATGCCGACAAGAAAGTTGACGTTGTTCTTTCCCCCAACGACAGTCTTGCCCAGGGAATCGTGGCATCCCTTAAATCAGCAGGCTACGGCACTGCATCAAAACCGTATCCGGTCCTTACCGGCCAGGACTGCGACAAAATCAACGTAAAAATGATGATCAACGGCGAACAGTCAATGTCCGTGTTCAAGGATACCAGAACCCTTGCAGAACGGGTGGTTACCATGGTGTCGGAAATAGGCGAAGGCAAAAAGGTTACCGTCAACGATACTGAATCCTACGACAACAATGTAAAGGTTGTTCCATCATTCCTGTGTGATCCGGTTTTTGCCGACAAGAACAATTACAAGGAACTTCTGATTGATTCCGGATATTACACCATTGATGAAATAATGTAGACCTGACTCTATTTTTCTCAATAACCGGTACAGCTGCCAGGAGCGTCTGTACCGGTTATATAAAGGATTCAAGCACATGTCAGAAAACATACTTGAGATGCGGAACATAACCAAAATTTTCCCCGGCGTTAAAGCCCTGGACAATGTAAGTTTCGAAGTCGGCAATGGAAACATTCATGCCCTGGTTGGCGAAAATGGTGCCGGGAAGTCCACCCTGATGAATGTATTGAGCGGCATCCACCCCCACGGAACCTATGAGGGCGAGATTTATTTTGAGGGCAGGGAATGCAGGTTCAAAAACATCAAGGACAGTGAAGAACTTGGAATTGCCTTTATCCATCAGGAACTCGCCCTGAATCCTTTTATGACCGTTGCGGAGAATATTTTCCTGGGAAACGAACGACAGAAAAACGGAATCATAGACTGGGAAACTACGGCTGAAGAAGCAAAAAAATTGATGAAAATGGTCGGATTGAACATCCACCATGATGCATTGATCAAAGATATTATGGTCGGACAGCAGCAGCTGGTGGAAATTGCCAAAGCCCTGGGAAAGAACTGCAAACTGCTCATTCTGGATGAACCGACTGCGGCGCTGAATGACAGGGATTCCCAGAACCTTCTGAATCTGCTGGTCGAGTTGAACAGGACCCGGGGACTGTCCTGCATAATCATTTCTCATAAATTGCACGAGCTGACTCAAATCTGCAATCGCCTTACGGTTCTGCGGGACGGTCAGACAATCACAACCATGGAAAAGGGTGATGCGGAGATCAGCGAGGACAATATCATCCGGCACATGGTGGGGCGAAAACTGACCAATCGTTTCCCTGAAAGAACGCCCAATATCGGCGAGGTAGCCTTCGAGGTTCAGGACTGGAAGGTCTATGACCCCCTGGATGACACAAAAGTCGTCATCGATAATGTCAGCTTCAAACTCCGCAAAGGAGAGATAGTCGGATTTTCCGGACTGATGGGCGCCGGACGGACGGAACTTGCAATGAGCATTTTCGGCAAAATGTACGGAAGAAACATCGAAGGCAAGGTCATAAAGAACGGAAAGGAAATTGTCCTCAACCGGGTCAGGGATGCAATAGAAAGCGGAGTAGCCTATCTTTCAGAGAACAGAAAAGAGGACGGTCTGATACTCATCAGCGACATCAAGGAGAACATTACTCTTTCAAACCTGAACAAATTAAAAAAGAACGGTGTAATTGATCTGAATATAGAAATTAAAGTAGCTAATGAATACAAAGAGGCGTTGAATATCAAAGCCTCAAGTATTTTTCAGAAGGCCGAAAGCCTTTCCGGCGGGAACCAGCAGAAAGTCTGTGTGTCCAAATGTCTTTTCACCGATCCGGATGTGCTCATTCTCGATGAGCCCACCAGGGGAATAGATGTGGGAGCCAAGTATGAAATATACAAAATCATCAATCAGCTTGCCGACGAAGGAAAGTGCGTCATGTTCATTTCTTCCGAGTTACCGGAAATACTCGGAATTTCGGATCGTATATATGTGATGAATGAAGGCAGAATCGTGGACGAAATGCCGGCAAAGGAAGCGAGTCAAGAGAAGATCATGACAAGCATTGTCCAGAGCTCAAGCGGCCGGTAAGGCCTGCGGAGAAAACAGAAGAAAACCAGGAGAGGTATCCTACGATGAATGAAGGGACGGCTGAGATCACCAGAAGCAGCAGCATCTTTGAACAACTTAAGATCGTATTCAGACGTAATCTGCGCCAGTATGCAATCCTGATGGCGCTGATTGCCATTATAATAATCTTTCAGATTGCAACAAACGGTATTCTTTTAAAACCGATCAATGTATATCGTCTGATCGGACAGAACAGCTACATACTCATTATGGCCATTGGAATGACTCTCTGCATACTGACGGGAGGAAATATCGACCTGTCTGTAGGTTCGATTGTCGCCTTTGTAAGTGCCTGCTCTGCCCTGTTCAGCGTAACCTGGGGATTGACACCGGGTCTGTCGATCATTCTGGGTCTGCTCATGGGTCTGCTCGCCGGGGTCTGGCAGGGGTTCTGGATCGCCCATGTGAAGATACCCTCTTTCATAGCAACCCTTGCAGGCATGCTCCTGTTCAGAGGTCTGAACAACCTGATTCTTAACGGTCTGACCATTCCCCTGCCCGATTTATATATTACCGTCGCTTCCGGTTCGATCCCCGATTTTCTTGGCGCAGCCGGACTTCAGATTCCGAATTTTGTTACCGGTTCCGGGGTCCTGCACGTAACCACAATCGTCATTGTATTGATTGCATCCCTTGTTCTCGTACTCTTCATGTCCCTTGACCGAAAGAGCAAAGCCGCACACGGTTTTGTTCTGGGGTCTTTTACCGCATTTATCCTGAAAATCGCCAGTCTTTTCCTTATAATCAATCTGTTCGGTCTCTGGCTCGCCGCAGCCAACGGATTCCCCTATGTCCTGTTTCTGCTGGTTACCCTGATAATAGTATATTCCTTTATCGCGACCAAGACTGTTGCAGGACGACATGTCTATGCGGTGGGGGGTAACGAAAAAGCCGCCGCCCTGTCGGGTGTAAACATCAAGCAGGTCATGTTCTGGGTATATGCCAATATGGGACTCCTTGCCGGTCTTGCGGGAATCGTCTTTGCCGGAAGATTGAACGCCGCATCCCCCCTTGCGGGAAAAGATTTTGAACTCGATGTTATTGCGGCCTGCTTTATCGGCGGAGCCTCCATGAAGGGAGGCGAAGGAACCATAATCGGCGGAATTATCGGCGGACTGATCATGGGTATTCTCAATAACGGTATGTCAATCCTAGGATTCAATATCTTCATTCAATCCGTTATCAAGGGGCTGGTATTGCTTGCGGCTGTTTCTTTTGATGTGTATTCAAAATCAAAAACGACTACAAGAACTGCCAAGTAAGCCTCTTGACCGGCACCGGTGTATTGTCCCGGGTGGACTGAGGCTGCAGTCTGCCCGAGGTTAACATACAGAACCTCCTTTAATTGAACGGGCCACAGCGTTGCTGCGGTCCGTTCTCTTTTTTCTCTTCTTGACCCGCCTCTGCTCCTGTGGTATCTCTTAAACCGATTCTTTCCAAGGAGGAACCTGATGCCCGAAGCGAACCAGACTCCCACACCATCTGTAAAAGATCTCCTTTCCACCCCGGCAAGCAATCAGCCGACAGTCCTCAACGCATGGGTCAGAACCAGGCGGGATTCAAAGAACCTCGTCTTTCTGGCCCTGAGCGACGGCTCCTGCCTCAGCACAATTCAGGCGGTGATCGACAAGGAGCAGGGAAGCTGGGACGAGAAGCTCCTTGCAAAGGTGAACACCGGTGCCGGAATTCAGGTTCAGGGAAGCCTGACGGCATCTCCGGGATCCGGACAGGCCGTTGAAATCCAGGCCACCGGGATCAGTCTTTACGGAGAAGCCCCCCAGGAAAGTTACCCGCTCCAGAAGAAGCGCCACTCCTTCGAATTCTTGCGGGAGATAGCCCATCTTCGCCCAAGGACCAACACCTTCGGGGCTGTGGCCAGGGTACGCAATGCCATGAGTTTCGCGATTCATCGTTTCTTTCAGGAACGGGGCTTTTTTTACGTTCACACCCCGATAATCACCGGGGTCGATGCGGAAGGTGCGGGACAGATGTTCCGGGTCACCACCCTGCCGCCGGAGAATCCGCCCCGGAAAGAAGGAAGCACCGACTTCAGCCGTGACTTCTTCGGGCGGCCGACCTATCTGGCCGTAACCGGGCAGCTGGAAGCCGAAGCCTATGCCCTCTCCATGGGCAGGGTCTATACCTTCGGCCCCACCTTCCGGGCCGAGAACTCCAACACCACCCGGCATCTGGCGGAGTTCTGGATGATCGAACCGGAAGTCGCCTTCTGCGATATCAACTGCAACATGGACCTGGCAGAGGATTTCCTCAAGTTCATTATTTCCACCGTACTCGAGGAATGCCGGGAGGATATGGCCTTTTTTAACCAGTGGATACAGAAGGGAATAATCGACGTCCTTAAAGAGGTGGTCACGAAAAAGTTCGCCCGGGTCAGCTATACCGAAGCCATGAAAGAGCTTGAAAAGGCCCAGGACTCCGGAAGCGCCTCTTTTGATTTTCCTGTTCAGTGGGGTGCTGACCTTCAGTCGGAGCATGAAAAGTTCCTGACCGAGACGGTATACAAGGGGCCTGTTATCGTTACCGACTATCCCAAAGAGATCAAGGCCTTTTACATGAAGCAGAACGGGGACGGTAAAACCGTCCGGGCAATGGATGTCCTTGTTCCCCGGCTGGGAGAGATAATCGGCGGTTCCGAGCGCGAGGCGGACCTGTCGAAACTCGAAGCGCGCATGGATGAGCTGGGGATGCACAAGGAGGACTACAGCTGGTACCTGGAGCTGCGCAAATACGGTTCCGTGCCCCACTCCGGCTTTGGTCTCGGCTTCGAACGGCTTATCCAGTACATTACCGGAATGCAGAATATCCGCGACGTGATTCCCTTTCCCCGGACCGTGAAGTCCGCAGAATTCTAAACCGGCCCGGGCCGAATACGGAGGCGCCTATGGGTTTACGGGAACGAGGGGTTGAGCTTCTTCAGCACATAAAGGGCTGGTCTAGGAAGCTCGATAAAAACAGGAGACCCCTGGACGGCAGTACTGTAATCACCGCCGAGTTCGATCCGCATGCTACCGGGCAGTCGGAGGAGGCCCGGCTCCGGACCCTTGGTACCTTCGGGGGAGTCTTTACCCCCAGTTTTCTGACTATAATCGGTGTAATCATGTATCTGCGTTTCGGCTGGATCGTCGGAAACGCAGGTTTATATGGAACCCTGGCAATCGTATTTCTGGCAAATACCATAACCTTCATAACCGCCCTGTCCGTATCCAGCATCGGCTCCAACGAGCGCATGGAAACCGGGGGGGCCTATTTCATGATCAACAGGGTCCTCGGATTTCTGCCCGGTGGAGCTGTGGGGATTCCCCTCTATCTGAGCCAGGCACTCTCCATTGCCCTGTACATCATAGGTTTCTCGGAATCCCTGGCAAACGTCGTCCCTGCCTGGGATATCCGAATCATCGCTCTTGCAACCCTGGGATTCCTCAGCCTGCTGGCTCTGATCGGTGCCGCCTTTATGGTAAGGATTCAATACATTATCCTGAGCCTCATTATCCTGAGCTTCGTCTCCATCGCCGCCGGGTTCCGGCCGGTCTTCTCCAATCTTGAACCCTCCTATCTGGAGGGTGTGAGCTTCTGGGGTGTGTTTGCCGTATTCTTTCCGGCGGTAACCGGAATTCTTTCCGGTGTATCCATGTCCGGAGACCTCAAGAACCCCGGAAAAAGTATTCCCAGGGGGACCCTTGCAGCGGTAGCTGTGGGCTTTATCGTCTACCTTCTGGTTCCCGTCATGCTTGCCTTCTCGGTGGCCAGGGATGATCTTTTTGCATCCTCTTCTCTGGTTGCCGCATCCCGCTGGCCTCTTCTTGTTACCCTGGGGGTATTCGGCGCCACCCTGAGTTCCGCCATAGGAGTCCTCCTCGCAGCCCCGAGGACCATGCAGGCCCTGGGCTCGGACGGCGCCCTGCCGCGGATCTTCGGTTCGGGGGTCGGAAAAACCCGGGAACCTATACTCGGACTTTCCGTTTCGGTATTGATTGCCCTGGGGGCAATCGTCATGGGTAACCTGAATGCGGTGGCGGAAGTACTGACCATGTTCTTTCTTACCACCTACGGTGTCCTGAACCTGGCGGCGGGAATGGAAAAACTTGTAGGGAACCCCTCCTTCCGGCCCTCCATCAGCATTCCCTGGTGGATCAGTTTCATGGGGGCCGCGGGATGTTTCGGTGTCATGTTCCTGATAAACACCCCCGCCACCCTGGTCGCCCTTGCCCTGGTGGTGCTGGTCTTTTTTCTGCTGAGTATCCGTGCACGGAATCTGGATCCCGGAAGCCCGGGTATATGGGAAGGGTTCTGGACAGGGCTCTTCTTTACCGTCTCCCGCAAGCTCGCGAAGACCCGCAGCCGTTCCGGAAAAAACTGGCGGCCCCTGATTCAGATTTTTGCCGCGGAGATTGCCAGTCATGCAGAGATAATAAGCCTGGCGGCCCTCTTTACCCGCCACAGCGGGGCCCTGGCGATCTATGCCGTACGGGACCCGGCTTCTCCCCAGTCAAGGGACGAGATGCAGCATGAATTGGATTCCTTCAATGAAACCCTGCATCACAGAAACATCTTTACCACCATGGTGGAGACGAGGAACCTCTTCGACGGAATCCTTATCTCCTCCCAGTCTGCCGCCTTTGCGGGAGGAGCCTACAACACGGTCATGCTCGGTTTTCCCTCCGGCACAAAGCAGGACCGGGATTATGCCGGGCTGCTTATGGGTTTAAGCTCCCTGGATAAGAACATCCTCCTGTTCAAACGCGGAACGATTTCCTGGCACTTCAGCTCCGACCCGGTGATTGTCTGGTGGGGAGGACAGGAGCAGAACGTCCGGCTCATGCTCTTTCTGGCCCATCTTGTTCAGCGGAACTCAGCTCAGCACAAGCGCATCCGACTGGGAACCATAGTCTCCAGCGAGGAGGACATGCCCGCAGCAGAGGCCAGACTGGCTTCCACCCTGCAGGAGCTGAGGATGCAGGGCGAGATTTTCATCGTTCCGAACCCGGAAAAACGTCAGTTGTGCGATGTCATTGAAGAAAACTCCAGGGAGAGTTCCCTGGTACTGCTGGGAATGGCCAAACCCCGGGAAGAGACCCTGGGCAGCTATCTGCCGGGTCTGCGTACAATCGCCGGGGACCTTCAGAACCTTCTGTTCGTCCTGAGCAATATTCCCGAACAGGAATACGAATAAGCCGTATCCCGAAGGGCTTCAGTCCGTCACAGACTCCGGGGAATACCTTTTTCCGGAGATTGCCAGGAGGGCGATGAAAACCAGGACCAGTGCTGCGTAAACAAGGGCGGTGACGGAAAAGGCGCTTTGAAAGCCGTAGCGGTCGATTCCCATGCCTATCAGGGGAGTCAGGGTCGCACCACCGACCATTCCGGCGGCATAATAGATTCCCAGCACGCTGGAGCGCTTCCGGGGTGATACGTTTTCGATGATAAAGGCTTCGGAAACCGGCATCCGGGCAAAAAGGACTACCCCGAAACCCATCATTATTACGTAGGTCAGCGGGCCGTATGGAACAAGGGTGACAAGACCGATGACGGGAATCAGCAGCAGACTCATGGCTACCAGTACCGAGACACGGCCGATTCTGTCGGAAAAATATCCGCTCAAAGGAGCTGCCCAGAAGCCGACGGAATAGATAATCGACAGGGTCATGGCCGCAGCCTTTTCATCCACATGAAAAAAATCGAGCATGACCATGGGAGTGAAGGTAATACAGGCCTGCCCGAAGGAGGTGGCAGCGCTGGTCAGAGCGATAAAAGCGACCAGGCGAAGGGATTTCGTCCAGTCCCCGGGCGGAACGATCCGGGTGTGAATATGGGTCGGAGACGGAGCATCCGGCAGTTCCGATGCAGCCCCGGCTGTTTCTGCGGCTGAAGGTCTGGGAGCCGCTCCGATGCCGATTCGACCAAGAAAAAGAAAAAAGAACACCCCGAAAACAAAGACCGGCAGAGCGGTTCCCAGAAAGGCACCGCGCCAGCCCCAGAGCATCGCCAGACTGATGCCGATAACCGGAGAAATAAAATGGCTCATGGAACCGCCGATAACATGGAAGCCCAGGGCCTTTCCCCTGTGGGACTCTCCCACGGCGCCTATGATCAGGGGAGGCGCGGCGGGGTGGTATCCTCCCCCGGCAAGTCCCATGAGGACAAGAAAAAGAATCAGCAGCGGAAGTCCGGTGGAGAGCCCCACCATAGCACCGGCCAGAGCGACGCCGGCAAGCCCGATGGTCATGACAATCCGGGCACCGACCTTGTCGGCCAGCCAGCCGGCGGGAAGCTGCCCCAGCCCGTTGGAAAAGTTGAACGCCGCAGCGACCAGGCCCGCTGCGGTGTAGGAGAGGCTAAAGGTATCCCGGATAAAAGGGAGCATGGGAATGACCAGGGCCGTCAGCAGATGATGGGAAAAGTGGGACAGAATGAACAGGGTTACAAACCCTGCAAGACGAAGGGTGAGTCCTTTTTGCGCCACGCTGCCAGGCTCCTTGTCGGTGGTATGCAGCAAGTATACAATCGAAGGTTCAGGAATGCAAGTGGGAGAACAAAAAGAGACTGCAATCGTTTGACAGGGAAAGATTCTGTTTCTAAAATTTCTAGGGTGAAAAGGCAAATATTCGGACTTATTGTCATCAGCATGATATTTACCTATGTTCTTCATGGAGAGAACAGGATATATACCGTAAGTACTTCCTACAACAATCTCCTCTCCAATGAAAAGCACGATGGAATGCTGGATAGGATCATACAGGAAACCTTCAGACGGGCCGGTCTCGAATGTATGATTGTGTACCGACAAACGGATCAGTCCCTGTTCGATGTCAACGCCGGGCTCCTGGATGCGGAGATCAATCGTATTGCCGGCATGGAGACCTCCTTCCCGAATCTGTTGCACCTTACCGAGCCCAATATGACCATGCATTTCGTCGCCTTCGCAAAACATGAGTTCCCCATTGACGGATGGAAAAGCATCAGGAACCTGAATGTCGGTGTAGTGCGGGGCTGGAAGATACTGGAATGGCATACCGATGGCTTTCCGAAGGTGGTGTACGTGCCGACGGAGAAGGAACTGTTCAGAATGCTTGACCTTGGACGCCTCGATATCGCTCTCTACTCAAAACTCACAGGTTACGCCGCGTTGAGGGAGTACAAGTATCAGAATATCCGGCACCTGGAGCCTCCCCTGGAAAGCCAGGAGATGTTCCTGTACCTTCATTCAAAAAACAGTCACCTTATTCCGGGACTGGATGCTGCCCTGAAGAGCATGAAAAACGACGGGAGCTATGATCGGATCGTGCGGGAGACCCTGGACCGTTATCTGGGTCACGAGCGGTTTGATTGATGAAAGCACTCCAGTCGAAATTCACCTCCCTGGGGTATCGATTTGCCCTGTACATTTTCCTTGTTTTCCTGCTCATCGGAATCCTGTTTTCCGTGGTCAGTATGTTAGCATCCCTGGACAGACAGATAACACGGATCGAGGGATACCTGAACGATATACTGGCTGAAAGCATTCCACACATTACCCGAGACCTGTGGATAACCGACTACTCTCAGGTGTATCACCAACTGCGGTTGATTCAGGTATTTCCCTATGTTGAGCGTGTGGAAGTGCATTACATCGGAAGTCAGATAATAACAGTGGGAGACATACAACGCGAGCATTACCGCCTCAGGAAATATCCCCTTATCTATGAATATGATGAACAGAATAAAGAGCTCGGCGTTCTGACAGTGTTCATTGACTATAAACAAATGCAGGAAGAGATCCTCTCCGCCAGGATACTGGAATTCACCCTGCATCTGCTCCTTGTAATCGTATTGGCCGCCGCCGTGGCGGTCCTTTTTAGATTCATGCTTGGAAGGCACCTGGTTTATATGACATCCTTTATTCAGCAAAACACCGATGCAGAACAGTGGAGCCCCCTGTGTCTTGAACGCAGAACGATATTTAATGATGAATTAAGCCTGCTCACGGAGGCCTTCAATTCTTTTCAGAAGGAAAAATCTTCCATACTTGAACAGAAAACAGACCTGTCGCTAAGAATGGAAGAACTGGCCAGAGACAAGGAGACCTTTCTTTCCATAATTTCTCATGATCTGCGTTCACCTGTCTCGGGTTTTAAAAATCTTACATCCCTGCTGGTACAGGACTTCGAGAGACTGGATACGAAAGAGCTGCGGACCATGCTTATTGAACTGGAAAAAGCAGGATCCCGGGTCTACGATCTCCTGGAAAACCTGCTCGAGTGGTCCGCCCTTGAACGGGGTAAACTCGTTCCAAGAAAGGACAGGCTCCCCGCATGCCTCCTCCTGCAGAACGCCTTTGAGAACATGGAACATCATGCCCGAACAAAGAACATCACTTTGAATATCTCCTGCCCGGAGGATTGTTTCATTGCAGGAGACGAGCGGATGACCATGGTCGTACTGCGCAACCTGATCTCCAATGCGATCAAATATACCCCCGTCGGGGGATCGGTCCATGGGGAAATATCCAAAGTCGACTCCATGGTGCGTTTCGTTGTTTCCGATACGGGAACAGGCATGGAGCCGGAAACAGCTGCGAAACTCTTCGACCGGAGGCAGAAGATCTCCTCTGTCGGAACGGAAGGAGAAAAGGGGGCCGGTATCGGTACAGTGCTGGCGGCAGATTTCATTGCACTGCAGCAGGGAAAAATATGGGCCCGGAGCGAACCGGGGAACGGGACCCGTGTATGCTTTACCCTGAGGGAATGGAAAAATGGTGAACCGGCTTCGCCATAAAGAGAGGCCTATACATTACTATTACGATAATGTATAATTGAATCGATCTGAACGGCCCGGGGCTTTCCATAGCGGAGATTGTTCAGTATCTTCTACCAGTCAATCATTACAGCTCAAGGAAGTTAACAGATGGAACGGGTTTATCTCGACAACAACGCAACCACAATGGTGGACCCAAAGGTCAAACAGGCCATGGATCCCTATTATATGCAGCAGTACGGCAACCCCAATTCACTGCACAGCTTCGGAACGGAGGTCCATCCGGAGATGAGCATCGCCCTCGACCGTCTCTATGAGGGTATCGGTGCAGCGGATGAGGACGATATAATAATCAACGCCTGCGCAACCGAAGGAAACAATACGGTTTTACAAGGCATCTGGTCCGGAAAACTGAAGGAGAACCGGCCCTTCCATCTGGTGATAAGTCAGATCGAACACCCCAGCATAGCCCACACCGCAGACTGGCTGGAATCTATGGGCGTCCGGGTAACCCGTCTGCCGGTGGACGAACAGGGACTGGTTACGCCGGAAATTCTGAAGGAGCATGTCTCCCGGGGTAGCGCGGACCTTGTCAGTATTATGTGGGCCAATAACGAAACAGGACTGATCAATCCGGTTCAGGACCTCTGCAGAACCGCCCACGACATGGGGGCACTTTTTCATACCGACGCAGTACAGGCGGTGGGGAAGATCCCGGTCAATGTGGGAGAACTGGGATGTGATTACCTGACCTTCAGTGCCCACAAGTTTCACGGTCCCAAAGGCGTTGGAGGACTCTTCGTAAAGCGGGGGGCCCCGCCGGTCAGCCTGCTGTACGGAGGCGAACAGATGGGAGGCAAACGGGCGGGTACCGTTAATGTTGCCTACATGATCGGAATGGGACTGGCCATGAAGCTTGCAACGGATGCTCTGGACTATGAAAATACGAAGGTCAGGGAACTCAGGGACCGACTGGAAGACGCCCTTAAAAGGATTCCTGACACCGTTATCCTCGGCCGTCGGGAAAACCGGACGCCCAATACCATCCTGGTGAGTTTCAAGGGCATCGAGGGCGAGGCTTTTCTGTGGGACCTGAACACCAACGGCATTGCCGCCAGTACCGGGAGCGCCTGCTCTTCGGAAGACCTGGAGGCCGATGCAACCCTCAGGGCAATGAAACTGGGGGCCGACCTGGCCCACACGGCGGTCCGTTTTTCTTTGAGCCGGTTTACCACTGACGAAGAAATTGATTATACAATAGAAACAATCCGGAAAGTCGTCCAGCGGCTGCGGAGCATTTCCAGCACCTATAGTTAAACGAACGCGGCGGCTTTACCGACCGTGAAAGAGGAGATACCATGGCAAAAGGAGATCTTATCGGCGGCACCCTCTGGGACCAGTATTCCGGCAAGGTAGCCGACCGTATGAATAATCCCCGTCATCTGGGAGCAATAAGCGAAGAAGAGGCCGCAGCCTTGAACGCGGAACTCGTTGTTGCGGACTACGGGGCAGAAAGCTGCGGCGATGCGGTTCGCCTGTATTGGGCAGTGAACAGGGATTCGGGAAAAATAGTCAAAGCCAGCTTCAAAAGCTTCGGCTGCGGAACCGCCATAGCCTCCAGCGATATGATGGCGGAGCTGTGCCTCGGCAAAACCGTGGACGAGGCGGTCAGGATAACCAACATAGACGTGGAACACGCCCTCCGGGACAACCCGGATATACCGGCGGTTCCGCCCCAGAAGATGCACTGCTCGGTAATGGCCTACGACGTAATAAAAGCGGCGGCCGCCAAATTCAAGGGGGTTGACCTGAGTTCCCTTGAAGAGGAAGAAATCGTCTGCGAATGCGCCAGGGTCAGCCTGGGTACCATCCAGGAGGTTATCCGCCTGAACGATCTCAAGACCGTGGAAGAGATCACCGCCTACACCAAAGCCGGGGCCTTCTGCAAATCCTGTATTCGTCCCGGGGGACACGAAAGCCGTAAATACTACCTTGTGGACATTCTCAAGGAGACCCGGGCGAAGATGGAGGAAGAAACCCTGGCAAGAGAGGATCTCCCCTTTGCCGCCCTGAGCCCCTTCAAGCAGGCAAAGGCGGTGGAAACCCTCTTTGACGCGGAGATACGTCCCGCCCTCAAGCAGGACGGCGGAAACGTGCAGATCGTCGATCTCTACATTTCCGAAGAGTGCCCGGTAGCAGAAATCAGTTACGAAGGCGCCTGTATAAGCTGCCCGGCCTCCGGTGTCGGGACCCTCGGTTTTATCGAGAAGATCCTGCAGGACAAACTGGATAAGCGTTTTCAGGTAAAAATAGTCTGAGGGCAGCTCAAAAAATCTAGCGGATACCCAGGCGGCGGAGTTCCCGGTCAAAACGGTCGGCAAAACGCTTGACCTCCGCCGCACTGTAGCTCCTGGTGCCGGAAGAGGACAGTCCCGCTTCCTTGAGCGCCAGGTTCCAGTTGCGCTGGGAGAGCCTTTCTTTGATTGTATCCCGGTCAAAGCGGTCTCCCCGGTCGTTGATTACCACTGCCTCCTTTTCTATAAGGCGGGCGGCCAGGGGGATGTCCCTGGTTATGGCCATATCACAGGGGGCAATGGACTCGAGGATATAATCGTCGGCGCTCTGCCCTTCATCCACAACAAACATGCGGCAGAGCCGGCAGGGTTCAAATTCCACCACGCGGTTGGCCACGAAAACCGCTTCCAGTCCCTCTCTGCAGGCCGCCCGGGAGACTATGTCCCGAACCTTTCTCGGCAGGGAGTCCGCGTCAAGCCAGATGATCATTTCAGGGCACCGCCGCCCGGAAAAGAGTTCCCTCCCCTTCCAGAGTACAGGATCCATGGTCCGCGGTAACAAAGAGGGAATCCCCGGGAGCAAGATCAAAGACTCCTTCCGCCCTGAGTCTGCCCCCGGTGCAGAGCAGGATTTCACAGGAATCCGGGTGTTCAAGGTCAAGGTTTGCGCCTCCTGGCAAGTCAAAACGGGAGAGCATGAACTCGTCAACCGGAGGACGGTATATTCTTTCGCCATTCCCTCCCGGGAGGGGAGAAAAGAGCCCCGGCTTGGAGGCCGAAAAATCCAGAACTGCGCAGAGTTCCTCCAGATCAATGTGCTTCGAGGTAAGACCGCCCCGCAGGACGTTATCGCTGTTGGCCATCAGTTCGATTCCGAGTCCTCCCAGATAGGCGTGGATCTTTCCGGCATCCAGGTAGATGGCCTCCCCTTCCCTCAGTTCCAGGATATTCATGTACAGGGGAGCGGCTACACCGATATCCCCGGGGTATGCTTCCTCGAGACGCAGGATCCATTCGAAAGTCCCCTCCTCCTGTCCCCTGGCGGCGGAGCAGATATCGGCGATCAGCTTTCCGGGTTCAGGGAAACTCATCAGGGCACGAAAGAAGGTCTTGAGGTCACCCCGGGCATCTGCAACAATACGCCCATAGACGGAGACTCCCAGAACATCCGCATAGTGCCGGATCTCATCCATGGAGCGGAAGCCCAGGAGGGCAGAAAAATCCCCCAGGGCAAGCAGAATCTCCGGCTTGTGCATCTTATCCCTGTAGTTACGCTCAAAGGCACCCAGGGGTATACCTGCCGCGTTTTCCCGGGCAAAACCGGTCCGGGCGGCCTCTTTACCGGGGTGGGCCTGGATTGAAAGGGGTCTGCCGGCGGCCAGGATCTTGAACAGAAAGGGCAGAGCACCGAAGCGTTCCGCCGGACCTTTTCCAAGACGCCCCACAGGATCCCTGGCGATAAAATCGTTCAAGGGGACCGGGCCCGACTCAGTCTCCACCATTGAGGGATTCCTGGGGTGCGCACCCATCCAGAGCTCAGCCCAGGGTTCAGCCTCCGGGTTCCTGATCCCCAGGAGTTCGGGCAGTAAAGAAGGGGATCCCCAGGAATAGTGCTGTACACTGTTTTTCATACGGTAAAGAGCCATGTATGCATTTTATGAAGAGGATTCCGGCGGGTCAAGCAGAGGTCCCGGAACAAGCAGAGGCGCCAGGGTAAAATCCAGGGACTGACCTCGAAGTATAAAGTCCACAAGTCCCTGAACGGCCCGTCGATACAGGGCTCCGAGGCGGAGGTCGACACTGGGAATCCTGCGGGAAAGTCCCAGGTCCACCGGCAGATTGTCGTATCCGGCTACAAGACACTCCTCCGGCACCCGGATATTACACTCCCCCAGCCCCCGCAGGATACCCAGAGCCGTAAGATCGTTTACCCCGCAGACGGCATCGATTCTGCCGGCCCTGACTTCCGGGGCAATGACAGCGGCTGCAGCCATGCCGCCGTCGATACCCACCGGGGTTTCGATAAGGGGAACCTCCCCGCCGAATCCTTCTCTGAAGCCCTTGAGCCGCTGCCTGTGGGCTTCCACCTCTTTGAGATGTCCGCTTACATAGACGGCATTGCGGTAGCCGGCGGCATAAAAAGCCTCTCCCAGGAGCCGTCCTCCGGCGAAGTTGTCCGTGGAGCAGCGGGAGAAGCCTGTGAGGGTCTCCGTATGATGAGCGCAGACGTAGGGAATACCTGTCCCGGCGACAGCCGAGGCATACTCCCGCTCTTCGGTATTGAAGGCCAGGATACCGTCACACTCCCCGGCGAGAGTCCGCAGATGCTTCAGGGACCCGATGCTGCGCATTTCGAGTCGAAAGGAGCTTTCCGAAACAGCCTGCACAACAGCCCGTAAAATGTCTGCATAGAGCCAGTTAAAAAAGCGCATATCCGGCCAGGAATAGGTGCCCCCTTTCCGGTATTCCAGGAAAATCAGAACCCCCGTCCCCCGGCGGCGCAGCGCGCCGGCATTCTTGTCCGGCCTGTATCCCAATTCCGAAGCCACCCGGCGTACGAGCTCTGCAGTCCCCGTCTCCACCCTGTCCGGATGGTTGAACACCCGTGAAACTGTAGCGCCGCTGACTCCGGCGCGGCGGGCGACATCATCCCTGTTGGCCATTCAATTATCCTTGACCGAGAAAAATATTCGGTGTACCATCGCATGTACACGTGTACATAAGTATACGGAAGGTATCACGCAGAAGTCAATATACCTGGAGGAGTTTCTCATGAGTTCCATACACAGGAGCCCCCACCGACGTTTTAACCCCCTTTCCGGGGAGTGGCTGCTGGTCTCTCCCCAGCGGACCCAGCGCCCCTGGCAGGGCCAGAAGGAGGCAGAAAAGTCCGGAATTCAGGCCTCCTATGACCCTGACTGCTACCTCTGCCCGGGAAATACCCGCGCCGGAGGCATCCGGAACCCCAGGTATACCGAGACCTATAGTTTTATCAACGATTTTTCGGCCCTCCTGCCGGAGACGGGTGAAGAAAAGGCCGTCGAACAGGAACTCTTCCAGGCAGTCCCGGAGAGAGGCATCTGCAGGGTGATCTGTTTTTCTCCCCGTCACGATCTGACGGTGGCCCGTATGGACCATGGGGAAATACGCAACATAGTAGACCTCTGGGTCAGGGAGTACCGCGACCTGAGCCGGGTGGATTATATCTCCTATGTACAGATTTTTGAGAATCGCGGCGAGATAATGGGCTGTTCAAATCCTCATCCCCATGGCCAGATATGGAGCAGTGAGCACATCCCCGAACTTCCGTCAAAAGAGACGGAACGCCAGGAGGAATACTTCAGGATGCATCGGAGTCCCATGCTGCTGGACTACCTGGAAACGGAACTTAAGGAGCAGGAGAGAATCGTCTGCACCAACAGGGATTTTGCGGTCCTTGTTCCCTACTGGGCGACATGGCCCTATGAGACCATGATCCTGCCCCGCCGTCAGGTCACCAGCATCGATGAGCTCAGCGGCCCTGAGCGGGACAATCTGGCCGATGCCGTCGGCAGGCTGACGGTAAAGTACGACAACCTTTTCAAAACCAGCTTCCCCTATTCCATGGGCATCCACGGCGCCCCTTGCGATACGGGGAGCTATCCCGGATGGCAGATGCACCTTCACTACTTTCCGCCCCTCCTCCGTTCGGCGACAATCCGTAAGTTCATGGTCGGGTACGAGCTCCTTGCGACTCCCCAGCGGGACATCACCCCGGAACAGGCGGCAGCCATTCTCAGGGAACTTCCGGAAACACACTACCTGGAGGAAAGATCGTGAACAGGCGACAATGGAGGGCCGCCGGAATTTCGCAGAAATACGCTACAGTCACGAAGGAGAGAATGGACTATCTTCTGGAGGGTTTCGACGACTCCGGAGAACTGCGGATCTTTTCGGCCCCCGGAAGAACGGAACTAGCCGGAAACCACACTGACCACAACCGTGGCTGGGTTCTGGCGGGAGCGGTCCACCTGGACGCCCTTGCCGCGGTAGCTCCCAGATCCGACAGCAGGGTAATCCTGCAATCAGCCGGCTACAGGGGAAGCTTTCGGGTGAACCTCTCGGACCTCGAACCCCGGCCGGGGGAAGCGGGAAAACTGGAGGGCCTTGTCCGGGGGGTCGCCGCGGAATTCTCCCGCCGCGGACTGGGCTACGGGGGATTCGAAGGCAGAATCCACAGCCTTATACCTGCGGGGTCCGGTTTAAGCTCTTCCGCCGCCCTGGAGGTCCTGTTGGGTACTGTCCTGTCGGGACTCTACAACGGGGGATCTGTTCCCGGAATTGAGCTTGCGAAGATCGGCCAGGCCGCGGAAAACAAGTACTTTTACAAACCCTGCGGACTTATGGACCAGACGGCCTGCGCTTCGGGGGGTATTACCGCCATAGATTTTTCAGATCCCGAAGACCCCAGGGTGAACAGAATGGATTTCTCCTTCAGTGATCACGGCTATATCCTCTGCGTAGTAAACACCGGGGGCAGTCACGCCGACCTCACGGAGGATTACGCCGCATGCCCCGGAGAAATGTTTGCAGTGGCCAGGGCCCTCTCACGAAGAAGTGCGTCGGAGATCAGGGAAGAGGAGCTGCTTTCGGCCATACCGGACCTCAGGTCTTCCTGCGGCGACCGGGCTATTTTACGGACCCTCCATTTTATCAATGAAAACCGCCGCGTCCTGGACATGACCAGAGCTGTCGGGGAAGGGAACATCGCCGACTATATCTCCGGCATGAAAGCCTCGGGAGATTCCTCCTGGAGGCTGCTGCAGAACTGCTACTCCCCGGGAAACCCTTCACAGCAGGGTATTCCCCTGGCCCTGGAACTCGCGAAGCTGGCGGTTGAAGATGATTCAGCCTTCAGGGTCCACGGAGGCGGTTTTGCCGGCACCATCCAGGGCCTGGTAAAAAACGACGCCTTCGGGCCTTTTACAGAGAGCATGGAGCAGGTCTTCGGAAAAGGAGCGGTGATCCCTCTGCAGATCCGCCCCCGGGGATGTATTGAACTGACTCCTGAAGAATAACTACTGCTTCAGTTTCTGCTTGAGGGCCATAAAAACCCTGGCGTTCTGCTCCTGAAAAAAATCCCGCGACTCAAGGTACTCCCGGGCGATCTCGCAGAACTCGTCGGAAAGGTTGAAGGTGCCGAAATGCTTATAGGCTTTGCGCGGGGTGGATTCCCGGAATATCCCGTGCTGCTCATTGATGCAGATACCGAGGTTCTCCACCCAGATTTCGATAATCATGTTATCAGGACTGAACAGATCGGATTTATTACCTTTTGTGGCATACACTACTGCTTTCATTTTCGCCTCGACTTTAGACAGCTAAGCTATACTCTACAGTAGGAGTTCCTCAAAATCAATCTTTCTGAAGGGCAATATGAACATTGCGGAAAAAATTGGGCCCACCGGAGATTAGTTCCGGCGGGCCGATATTCTTACGATTGAACCAGAGGATTATTCAGCCGCGTATCTTCCCGCTACCTTGCCGGTAACCGCTGCATGGGTCAGGGAGTCACCTCCGCGGTATCCATAGGCGCGATAACCGCCGGTGGTTTCACCAGTAGCGTAGAGTCCGGGAATAACCGATCCATCCTCCTTGACCACCTGGCATTTCTCATCGATCTTAAGCCCTCCCGGCGTCATAATGGTGCCAGGTTTTACCTCGATAAAGTAGAACGGTGCCTTGGCGAGTTCCTTAACATAGATATCCCTTCCAAACTCGTCCTCCTTTTCGCCTCGAATAACCTGATTAAAACGGTCAATCGTCCCGGTCAGGTTTTCCACCGGTACTCCCATCTTATCCGCCAGCTCTTCGATACTTGCCGCTTCTATTACCATCCCCATATCGATATACTCCGGGACCTTGTACACACTCTCCTTGACCTGACTGTCAAAAACCTCGTAGTAGGAAGGCTCACCCTTTTCAATCAGGACCATCGATACCTCGGTGTAGGGCTTTGTTTCATTGGTGAAGCGTTCCCCCTGAGAATCGACAATGATCGCGCCCTTGGAAAGTACCAGGGACGTAATAAGGAGCTTTTTGTTCACCTCGACGGTGGGGGTTAACCAGGGAACATCCAGATCGATAGTCGCAGCACCCAGTTTAAGGGCTTCGGCGTGCATTTCTCCCGTGGTTCCGGGACTCCCGGCGTAGATTACACCTTCAGCTTCGGGGGTGTATTCAGCAAGACGATCCGGATCAGCGCCGAATCCGCCGGCAGCCAATACCACGCTCTTTGCAGAAAAGTTGTGTTCCCTGCCGTCCGCATCAAGGGCCCTCACACCCTTTACCTGTCCGCTCTCGTCTGAAAGCAGTTCTGCAGCGGGAGTTTCAAACATTATCTCCACCCCCAGTTCCCTGGCGGATTCAACCAGAGCCGTAATCATGGCGGAGCTGCTGGGTGTAACCTGGTGTGCCCGGGCAAAGGCACTTCCCATAACAGGGGTTACCTTGTCGTCAAATACAACGCCGTGGTTTACCAGCCAGTCAAAAACCTCTCCACCCTTATCCGCCATCATGCGGGTCTGCATGGGGTCCCTTTTATCTCCGCTGACCCTCATGGCTTCTTCGTAAAATGCATCCGGGGTATCTTCGATGCCCAGCTCCTTCTGAAGAGAGGTGGCTCCCAAGTAAAATATACCCGTGGAAAGTACTGTATTCCCCCCGGGAAATGCCAGTTTTTCCAGCAGCAGCACCTCTGCCCCGTTTTCTGCAGCCGAGATGGAACTTGTTAAGCCCGCGAGGCCGGCGCCTACCACAATTACATCGTACTCGCTGCCGCCGGAGACCTCAGCTTCTGTACCCTTCTGACAACTCATCAGGGCAAAGGGGATAATAACCATTACAAATAGAAGAATTCGCTTGAACAACATGTTTTGCATATGAGGCTCCTCTGTCGAGTCAAAGAAAATATCAAATAGATAATTTCTTTTCGTTATATTCGTATCCAATGTAATTGACCTAATAACTATAGTCAAGTAATTGGATCAATTTACAGGACAATCTTCCACGTATCCTCCGGGCATCACGCGGTTGACGAGGACATGCGCCAGCGTATATAAAAATACAATACCGGGGACCTCCAGAGCCGAGAAAAGGACCGTTGTCAGAGGATCCCTGCTGACAGTGCATTAAATCCATATTTATGCGAAACAAGGAGCTTATATGAACATTTCACCCCTGCAGGAAGCCCGTTACAAGTACGAGCCCAAATTGCCGGAAATTCTGAAAAACGCGGTTGATGCGATCAAGGTCAGCCTCGGTGACCCGACTCAGTCAGTAGCAGATCAGGAGGAACTCAAACAGCTCTTCCCCAATACCTACGGCATGCCGGTGGCAGGCTTCACGAAGGGGGAGAATCCCGGAGCCGGAAAAGCGATCAATGTGGGAGTCATTCTATCCGGAGGACAGGCTCCGGGGGGACACAATGTCATCGCCGGCCTGTATGACGGTCTCAAGAAGGGCAATAAAAACAGCAAGCTTATCGGTTTTCTCGGCGGTCCTTCGGGGCTCACCAGCGACGAGGCCCTTGAGTTCAGCGATGAATATATGGACCGGTACCGGAATACCGGAGGTTTTGATATTATCGGTTCCGGTCGGACCAAGCTCGAAACCGAGGAACAGTTCGATACCTGTATAGAGGTGTGCAAAAAACGGAATATCAGCGCCCTTGTCATTATAGGCGGAGACGATTCCAACACCAACGCGGCGGTCCTGGCGGAGTATTTTCAGCAGAAGAAAGCCTCCATTCAGGTAATCGGGGTTCCCAAGACCATCGACGGCGACCTGAAGAACGAACATATCGAGACCTCCTTCGGCTTCGACACCGCAACCAAGACCTACTCAGAACTGATCGGAAACATCGAGCGGGACGCCAACTCCGCAAAAAAATACTGGCATTTCATCAAACTGATGGGAAGAAGCGCCTCCCACATCGCCCTGGAGTGCGCCCTTCAGACCCGTCCCAATGTGGCGATCATCTCCGAAGAGGTGGAAGAGAAAAAACAGACCCTGGATCAGGTGGTGGGAAACATTATCGACACCATTGTAACGAGGGCGGAAAAGGGAGAGAACTTCGGGGTCGTCCTGGTTCCTGAAGGGCTTATCGAGTTTATCCCGGAAATGAAGACCCTTATCGGAGAGCTGAACGATCTTCTCGCGGAACACCAGGCCTATTACGCTACCCTGAACACCTTTGAAGACCAGTCGGAATGGATCAACAAGAACCTCTCCAGGGAGTCCTCCTACGTGTTCTCTTCCCTGCCGAACAATATTCAGCGACAGCTCCTGATGGACCGGGATCCCCACGGAAACGTCCAGGTCTCCCGGATTGAAACCGAGAAACTGCTGATCGAAATAATCGAGGACAGGCTCCGGGAGATGAAGACCGAGGGCAGGTACTCCGGGAAGTTCTCCCATCAGCACCACTTCTTCGGCTACGAAGGACGCTGTGCCTTTCCCTCGAACTTTGACGCCGACTACTGCTACTCCCTGGGCTTCAACGCCTTTGTTCTTATTGCCAACGGACTGACCGGGTATATGTCGTCGGTGAAAAACCTGTCGAAGCCCGCCAGCGAGTGGATCGCCGGGGGAATTCCGGTGACCATGATGATGAACCTGGAGCAGCGTCACGGCAAAAAGAAACCCGTTATCCGCAAGGCCCTGGTGGAGCTCGACGGAAAACCCTTCAAGGCCTTCGCTGCAGAGAGGGAAACCTGGGCGGTGGAGACAAGCTTTGCATATCCCGGGGCAATCCAGTACTACGGTCCCGACGAGGTATGCAATCAGCCCACCATGACCTTGAAGATCGAACACAAATAGCAGATATTTTTCTGAACAAACCTGCCGGCCTCCGTGGAAGGGGCCGGCTTTTTTTCAGCTTTTCAAGGGCGGCTCTAAAACCCTTTTAGAACTGCCTTAAGCAATTACCCCTGGCTTTATGAATCCGGCGTTGGCGGCTGCACAGTCCCTTGCCGTCTCCAGGGCCCGGGCAAAGCCCTCATCCTTCGCCAGGCTGTGGGACAATCCGGCGGTAAAAGCGTCGCCGCAGCCTATGGTGTTCACCGGCGTAATCTGACGGGCCGGCTGTCGGATCAGTTCCTTTCCGTCCCAGCCCAGGGCTCCGCGGGCACCAAGGGTCAGCACCGTGAGGGATCCGTATTCGCGGTGGATCCGTTTCATCTCTTCTACGGCATACTCAAGGACCTTGTCATCCTCTTCGTGCTCCTCCACCGCGAGCTCCGGGAGGAAGGTCGCACAGAACTCGCTGAGGTTCGGCTTTATCAGGCCAGGACCGAAGGGCAGACAGGCACGAAGGTCGGCGCCTTTTATATCCAGCACACTGTACACTCCGAGGGCGGAAGCCTTTTTCACCATCCAGGGATAGAGATCACCGCTGTAGCCGGGTGCTTTGGTTCCCGAGATAATCAGGAAATCGCAGTCCATAATACGCTTCGCAAACTCCTCCCGCACCATACTGTCCGTATCCGGGCCCACGGGCCCTGCATCTGCTATAAGCTCGGTGGTACTGCCCTTTTCCCTGCTTAAAAGGGTTACGCAGGTGCGAATCTGGGAAGCGGATTCCACGGCCGCCAGAATAAGACCGTCCTCACGGCACATGGCCAGGAACCTCTCCCGGTCCTCTCCTCCGGCGTGGGTAAGATGGACAACCTCGTCCTCCAGCTGGGTCAGGACCCGGGCGACATTGACGCCTTTTCCGGAGGCATGAAGAAAATGAGTATGCGTCCGGTTGACCCGGTTTTCCTTCCAGGACTCGAAGAGCAGGGTCCGCTGCATTACAGGATTCAGACTTACCGCAAGAAAGCGTTTATGCGGCATCTAAAGACGCTCCAGAAATATTTCCGCCACCTCTTTTTCACTGAACAGGACGGGGCTCTCCTTCATGCCGGTCGCCCCTGCCAGTTCGACAAGTTCATCCGCCGTAAACCCGTACTCTCCGAAGCCCGGCAGCCCGGAATCCTCCAGCCAGCCGTCCAGGAGCTCTGCCAGATCATCAACCTCGCTGTTCAGAGCCTCGGCGGCTTTTTCAAGCTTCCGTATCAGCAGGCGCTGCTCCTGCGCCCTTGCCCGCATCAGGATACGCCTGACGGTGCCGGGAAGCAGCAGCCCGCAGACCAGACCGTGGGGAATCTCCCGGGCCGCACCAATCGGGCTCGCGGCGCCGTGAATCATTCCAAGCCCGGCATTGGCCAGCACCACTCCGGAAAGATAGGCCGCATAGCCCATCTTTCCCCGGGCACTGACATTTCCCGGATTCTGCAGCAGGGCAGGAAACGCCCGCCCGGCAGCCACCAGCCCCGAGACCGCCAGGGCATCGGTAAAAGAGCTTGACCCGGTGGACATAAGGGCTTCCATGAGCTGGGTAATCGCATCCAGTCCTGCCGCGGCGCTGACTCCCAGGGGAGCATCGACTGCCAGAAGAGGATCTATAAGCGCCAGCTTCGGTACAAAGTTGTCGTGCCGCAGGGACTTTTTGAAACCGCCGATTTCGCTCAGGACGGCGTTCTTTGTGGCTTCCGAGCCGGTTCCGGCGGTTGTCGGGACAGCATATACAGGGAGACTGGCTCCGGAGGGGACCGTACTGCCTACGCCTTCCAGAAAATCCTTGACGCTCCGCTTTCCGGCGGCACCGGGTTCCGCCAGCATTGCGGCCACAGCCTTTGCGGCATCGATAACACTGCCGCCTCCCAGTGCGATAATCAGGCCGGGTTTGTTTTCAGACCAGGTGTTGACTATATCATCAACAATACGCGGAGAAGGCTCTCCGGAGACAGGCACTTCAACGAACTCGATGTCCCGGGAACTCAGCTCGCGGCACAGCCTGTCGCCCCAACGGGACCAGACCGCCCGGCCATGCACAATTCCGATCCGTCTGACGGATGATTCGGCTACCAGATCGGGAAGTTTTTCAAAAGCCCCCTCTTCTATCAGCAGCCGGGGCAGGGCCGCAACTTTTAGCGTTTTCATAGGTACCAGTATAGGGTAAGCCGGCGGAGAGTGTCAAAAGAGGAAGCGAAGGGAAAAACCCTGGCCGTGTATCCCCTCTTTAGGCCAAGACATGCTACAATACCTTCGGTTATGGAAAAACAGGAAAACTATAGGCGTCCAAGCTGGGACGAGTATTTCATGGAAGTGTGTGATGCCATTGCCAAGCGGGCAACCTGCGACCGGGGACGCTCCGGCTGTGTTATCGCCAGGGACCGCCAGCTCCTGGTAACAGGCTACGTGGGATCACCGGTTGGGTTTCCCCACTGCGACGAGGTGGGACACCAGATAAAGAAACTGGTACACGAGGACGGCAGCGTAAGCCAGCACTGCATGAGGACCGTCCACGCGGAGCAGAACGCCATCTGTCAGGCTGCCCGACGGGGTGTGGCCCTCGACGGAGCTACCCTCTACTGCACCATGACCCCCTGCCGCACCTGCGCCATGCTGATTATCAACTGCGGGATCAGGCGGGTGGTCTGCAAGCGGAAATATCATGCGGGGGCAGAGTCGGAAGAATTTTTTCGCCGTGCCGGAATTCAGCTGGATTATTTCAGCGAGGATACCGAGAGCTACGACAGGCAGAGCTGATCGCCAGCTTTCCTCTCTATTCCGGCAGGGTGTAGCGCCTCTTTTCAGGCTCCTCATGGGGCCTGTAATAGACTGCCACGTTTCCGATGATACGGACAAGCCGGGCATCGACGCCCCGGGCCAGTTCCGCGGCAATCGTTTTACGGTCCTCCTTGTAGTCAACAAAACGCAGCTTTACAAGCTCATGAGCCCGTAAAGCCTCCTCCAGGGCCTTTATCAGCTGAGGGGTTGCCCCCTCTTTTCCCAGCATCACCACCGGTTTAATAAGACTTGCCTTGGCGCTCAAGAATTTACGCGCCCCACTGTTCAGTTCCTCAGCCATTGTATTATTCATTCCTGTCTGTCAGATTATTCGGAAACACGATGGGCGTCCATCCCGCCGGGTCTGCCATATCTGCGGCAATGAGTCCCAGGTCGACCTGGTCCGTAAGCTCCGCAACAACATAAGCTTTGCCTGCATGGGTGTAGCGCGCACCCCCTCCGCTTACATCCACCGCCCCCAGGGCGTGGGCGTACTTCTCGGAGACCAGGAGAATAGCGTCTATATCGAAGGAATGCAAGAGGATTACGTACAAGAGTCCCAGGGAGTCACAGTCTCCGGAAGAGCTCACCACGGCCTGGACGGGATCGACAAAATCGCTGAAGGTACCTGAGCGTCGATAGGTAAAGCTCTGCAGCCAGACAAGGAGTTCCTCCGCTATTTCCCGGGCTTCCCTGGCCGAGGGATTCCGGGGAAAAATCTCATGCAGCGCGAGGGTCAGGGGCTCAAGGCCGGCGACGGAATCCCGGTAGAGGACACGAAAAAAACGTTCCCAGGCGGCTACACTTCCCGCGGCCCCCAGAATACGGGCCTCCCTTTCGGTCACGTAGGAAGCGGTCTCTACCTCTCCCTGATCGAGGCGGACAGTTTTTCTTGTTCCTGCGACAGCTATTTCCACAGAGCTTCTGCGGCCGCCGGAAAAGAGCCGGTCAAAGGAGGCGACGGGTCCCGGAAGTCTGTCAGTCAGCGCAAGGGGAGAATAGGAATCCATGGCGGAGAGGATCAGATCGTTATACGCGCCAAGCTGCTCACTGTCGCTGAAGCCGAGAAGAACGACCGGGTCCAGTCCGGAGGATGGATCTGTAAATGCGAAAAGATAGCCGGAAAAGGAAAAGCCCCCGGTGCGGAAATCGACGGTTCCAAAATAGGCCTCCCCTGAGGCGTAGGAGAAACGAGTTCCTTCACCCTCCGCTCCCAGTCTGCCTTCCGTCTCCGAAACCAGGGCATCCAGTCCGGAAAATCCGGGAAAGCGTTTGATCTGCAGGTAGGCGCCCTCACCGCTGAAGGCGAAAGTCAGTTTCTCAGACTCCTGTCCGAGGATCCCCCAGCCTTCGGGGGGATCGATGAAACTCCCGAAGGGTCCCAGGGCAATCTGTTCAGCCGGCAGGACAGCCGGCAGCAGTACGAGAATCAGTACGACCAGAAAAGAACGCCGCATTACAGTAGATCCAGCCACAGTTCAAGCCCCTCCTCTTCCGGCTTCCCGGGCCTCAATGGCGGAACGTATGGCGTTATACCGCTCCTCATTGATCGGGTAAAAGATCAGCACCAGGATGGAGAGCAGAAAAACCACCGCCGGCAGCGGACCAAGAAGGAGCTTGATGGCCCCCAGGGAGGCGGCGTTCTGTACAATGTCCGCCTGAAAGCCCGCGATGCCCAGCATCCAGCCGATAATACCGTTCGCAAGGCCCTGTCCCGTCTTTGTCAGCAGGGTCCAGGTACCGTAAAAAGCCCCCTCCTTGCGGATCCCCGTATCAAGATAATCCTGGTCGATGGCGTCGGGCACCATGGCATAGGGGGTGGGAAAAACAAAGCCGTTGCCGATCCCCGCGACGGCAAAGATGAGCAGAGCTCCTCCGGTACCCACCCCTTCTCCGACAAAATAGAAGACAAAGAGGGCGACGGCGAAAATTCCCAGCCCTATGGCGTAGGTCGCTTTTTTGCCGATCCTTCTGGATATCAGTACGCTTACCGGAATCGAGGGAATTGAGACAATCAGAAGCAGTCCCAGGGCCAGGGTGGTAGCCCCTTCGTTATTGTACACATACTTGAAGTAATAGACCATGATTCCTGAGACGATGGTGATCGCCAGGATATGGAGTACGTAGGCAAAGGTTATAAGCAGATATGGTTTGCAGGCAAAAACCTTCAGATACGAGGCGACAATCCCCTCCCCTTTGGGAATCTCCCTGGTTCCGTGCTCAGGCTCCCGGACTGCAAGAAAGGTCACCAGGGCGCTCAAGGCCATTATGATTCCGAAGATGATTCCCACCGCGCTGAAGCCCTTCTCCACTGTATCGAAAGCGTCCCGCAAAGGAAGAACCGCCACTGCTCCGATCAGGGTCCCGAAGAGGGCGAAGACAAAACGGTAGCCGTTCAGGGAGCTCCTCTCCCGGTAATCCGTGGTCAGCTCCGGTGTGAGGGCCGCGTAAGGAACGATGACAACCGTGTAGGCGGTACCCAGAAGACAATAGGCCAGCAGGGCCCACCAGAAGAGTGACATCTGACTCTCAAGAAAGGATGGTACGCTGAACATGAAGATCATCGCCAGGGCGAGAGGAACTGATCCGAATAGCAGATAGGGTCTGCGTCGTCCCCAGCGGCTGCGGGTTCGATCGCTCAGGACCCCCACCGCGGGATCGGTGACGGCGTCCCATATTCTCCCGATCATGACCACCGTTCCCGCCAGGGCGGCGGAAAGGTGTACCGTATCGGTAAGGTAGTTCATAAGCCAGAAGGCAATAACGGTAAAGTAGAGGTTTCCCCCCAGATCGCAAACACCGAAACCAAGCTTGGTTCTCAAAGACAGCTTCTGTTCTTTCATATACCTGTATCATATACCCCGCCGCTGGGGCTAACAAGCATGGACGTCAGGAAAATCAGGTATAGCGTCGGAGAATCGCCTGTACCGAACCCAGATAGGAAGCGCCGAAAAGGTTCAGGTGATTAAGCATATGATACAGATTGTAGGCATCCCGGCGCCGGCGGTAACCGGACTTAAGAGGATACGCCTCGTTATACGCGGAATAGAAGGAGGGTTTGAAACCGCCAAAGAGTTCGGTCATGGCAAGGTCAGCCTCCCTGTGGCCGTAGTAGACTGCTGGATCTATCAGGACCGGTTCCCCCCTGTCTCCAATCATGTAGTTTCCTCCCCAGAGGTCACCGTGGAGCAGGGAGGGCATCTCGGGTTCGATGAGAATCTCGGGGATCCTGGACATAAACTTTTCGCACTCCCCGGCGGTACCGGTGTCCATGCGTCCCCGGCTGATGGCAAGTTCGAGCTGAAAACCGATCCTTCTTCGGGCGAAAAACTCGAGCCAGTCGGGCATCCAGCCGTTCCTCTGCTCCGTGGCCCCGATATGGTTATCCCCGTCAAAACCGAAGCCTTTATCGGTACCTGCCCGGTGCAGGATCGCCATCTGTCGCCCGAAGAGCTCCCAGAAATCCCTGCCCTTTACCCCGGGGGAGATAAACTCGAGGATCAGTATCTGATCAGTGCCGTCATCATGAAAACCCAGTACCCCGGGAACTCTTGGGCCTCCGGAAACCGCCAAAGCCTCCAGACCCGCGGCTTCAGCGGCAAAGAGTCCGGAATGACTGCTCCTGTTCCGTTTTACGAAGAGCTTTTCACCTCCGGAAAGCGCATACTCCTCTGCATTATTTATACAGCCCCCTCCGAGACCGCGGCGGGAACTCACCCGGGAATCGTTTCCGAAGAGCTCCCGTATCCGGGCTGAAAGATATTCGTCACAGCTGACTTTTGTCACTGGACCAGGGCTCCGGAGATAATATGGTCAAGAAGACTGTCAGTGGTACGATCAACCATTCTGAAGACCTCGGAAAAACCGCTTCTTCCGCCATAATAGGGATCCGGAACATCCCCGGGACCCTCGGGATCAAATTCCCGGAAGAGCCGAATCCGGGAAAGATACCGGCTGTTGCCGTTGACAGCCATTTCCTTCAGGGACTCATAGTTCGTTCGGTCCATGGCGAGGATTATATCGTAGCGGGAAAAATCCTCAGGGATGAACTGCTCCGCCCTGCTGATGGATTTGATTCCGTGACTGGCCAGTTCCTGCCGCATCCGCGAATCCGCAGGTTCCCCGACGTGATACGCAATGGTTCCGGAAGAGGCAACCCTGACCCTCTGATCCAGGCCTCTCTCCCGGAGTTTATGAACCAGAACCGCATGGGCCGCCGGAGACCGGCAGACATTGCCCATGCAGACAAACATGACATTGAAGCTTCGATTACTCATACTCGTTATAAGGTAGCAAATCAGAGGCGGGCTGTTAAGCTGAAACTGAAAAATTATACCCTTCAGCGCAGCAGGGGCTCTCCGGGAATAAAGGAAATCTCCCCCAGGGCATCCCGTGGCCGGGACCACACTCCTCCCCGGGGACTGTATTCGAAGGGAGTAAAGCCGGCCTTGTAGCACATGAAGGGATTGTCATGAACATAGTATCCGAGGTAAAGGTATTTTCTTCCCGTTGCAGCGGCCAGCTGGATAAGATGGATGATGGAGAGCTTCCCCGGACTTACCCGGGCATAATCCCTGTCGTCGTAGTAGGTATATACTGCAGAAAGGCTGCTCGGCACCTGGTCAAAATGGGCGACTGCGACAAGACGCTTACCGTCCCGAAGGGTCAGGATACGGGAAACAGGGTGTTCGGTGAAAAAGCTCTCCCGGAAGATTCGGATATCCGACTGCTCCCCGTCCCCGAAACGTCTCTTGTGCAAATTATAGAGATCAAAAGCCTCCTGAATCGAAGGAGGATCATTGATACGGAGTTCAAGGAACACTGATTTGTTCAGGAGCCTCCGCCATGAACGGTGGAGGGAGATGCCCGTGACCCCGACACGCAGGGGTATGCAGCGTGAACAGACACCGCAGTCGGGGCGAAAATAATAGTTCCCGAAATGCCGGTAGCCATGGGCCAGAAGGGTTTCGTGCTCTTCGGGACCTATGCTGTAGGTAATGAACTGCTCCATACGGGCGGTTTTTCCTTCGAGATAGGGACAGGGGTAAACCGCTGTATCAAGCAAGGCTGCACGCATGCCGGGATCTCCTGCTTAAATGGAACACTCTGAGAGTATAAAAGATTTTCCTGATCAGTGGGAATGCCCTCTCGTCAAAAGGGAAAAAAACAGCTACATTAAAGATTATTATTTGTGTAATCTATATTCAAAAGGAGACGGCCCATGCCTCTTAACATACCCGACAAACTGCCTGCATACGATGTTCTCACCGGGGAAAACATCTTTGTCATGACCCATTCCCGGGCAGTACATCAGGATATCCGCCCCCTGCGTATAGGCCTGCTGAACCTGATGCCCCTGAAAATAGAGACAGAGGTTCATCTGCTCAGACTCCTTTCCAATACGCCCCTGCAGGTGGAGATAGATCTGGTTCATACCGCCACCTACCGTTCGACCCATACCCCGGAATCTCATCTGGAAACCTTCTACACAACCTTCGAAGAGATAAAGGATAAAAAATACGACGGTTTCATTATAACCGGAGCTCCGGTGGAGCAGATGGAATTTGAGGACGTGGCCTACTGGAAAGAACTTACAGAGATAATGGACTGGGCAAAAAAGCACGTTACCAGCACCCTCTATATCTGCTGGGCAGCCCAGGCAGGACTCTACTATAACTATTCGGTACCCAAGTATCCTCTGGACAAAAAGATGTTCGGGATTTTTTCCCACACCGTTACAGCTCCCCAGGTCCCGCTGGTCAGAGGTTTTGATGACACCTTTCTTGCTCCCCATTCCCGGCATACGGAAATCAGAAAGGAGGATATACAGGCAAACCCTGAGCTGGTGCTTGTGTCCGAGTCAGAGGAGGCGGGGGTCTTCATTGTAAGCACCAGGTCCGGGAGGGATATCTACGTTACCGGACATGTGGAGTACGATCCCCTTACCCTGAAGAAGGAATACCTGCGGGACAAGAATAAAGGCCTGGAGATCGAACCGCCGGAAAACTATTTTCCCTCCGGGGATGAAACACAGCACCCGGTGGTCCGCTGGAGGAGCCATGCCAACCTGCTATTCTCAAACTGGCTCAATTACTACGTATACCAGATCACTCCCTTCCATATCGAGGAGATCAGCTGAACTGGATCTGCTGCAGAAAACGTTCGGCTTCGGCGATAAACTCAGGCAGCGCCGCATCAATTTCCGGCAGGTCTTCCCGTTTGGCGGCCTGCTCCAGACGCAAGGCGGCCTGCCTCAGAGCTTCGGCGTAGAGAGCAGCGGAGCCCCCTTTCACCGAATGTGCTTCCCTGTGCAGGGTTTTCCAGTCTCCGGATTCTCTGGCTTCCCCGACAGTCTTTATCTGATGGCCCAGGGCCTCAATAAAGCCCTGAATAAGCTCATCCGCAACTTCCTCATCCCGGACCTCCCGCAGCAGAGCCTCCCGGTCCATGATTTTCCCTGCGCTTAACCCGCGATTCTGCCGGAGCTCCCGGTCCTCTTCTTCATACTCTGCGGGCAGGTCAAAAAAGAAGGCGAGGGTCCTGAAGAGTTTTTCCCGGCGCAGGGGTTTAACCAGAACCCGGTCCATACCTGAATCAAAGCATCGCTGAATGTCCCGGCGAAAGGCATCGGCGGTTACCCCTATGATCGGCGTTCTGCCCTGCCTATAAGCTTTTTCCATCTCCCGTATTTTCATGGCCGCTTCGTACCCATCCATGGAAGGCATGTGGATATCCATGAGAACAAGATCAACAGCCTCTTCTCGAAAAAGGTCGACCGCCTCTCTGCCGTTCCGGGCAAGGAGTATTTCCGCCCCGGTATGCTTCAGAAACTGTATCAGGACCTCTGCATTCGGCCGGTAATCCTCGGCGATCAGAATCCGTCGTCCCTTCAAGTCGATCCTGAAACCCTGGGGTTCTATCCTTTCCTTAACTGCGACCACAGGGTCCTCCGCCGCCTCGAGGCTTAGATCGAACCAGAAACGGCTTCCTTTACCGGGGGTACTGGTAAACATCAGACGGCCGCCCATCTGCTCCACAAGCTGCCGCGCAATGGTCGTACCAAGACCGGTACCGCCGTATTTTCGCGTCTCGCCCCCGTCGACCTGGTAAAAACTGTCGAATATATGGGGCTGGGCATTCGGAGGGATACCGATTCCCGTGTCGCTGACTTCAAAGTGCAGGTTGCACCTGCCTTCGTTTATGCTGCTGTTGACCGCCAGGACGACCTCCCCCACCTCGGTGAACTTGACGGCATTGCCCAGGAGATTATTCAATACCTGCCGAATCCTCAGGGAATCGCCGAAAAGAAAGCGAGGGAGCATATCAGTCCTGTAGAGACTGAAGGCAATACCCTTTTTTGCGGCCAGGGCCGCGTGGGTGTGGGCCAGGGAATCCAGCAGGCCGTTCAGTTCGAAGGGTTTCGGTTGAATAACCAGCTTTCCCGCTTCTATCTTGGATAGATCCAGCACCTGATTTACCAGAGTCAGCAGTGTCTCTGACTCTTCCCGGATCATCCGGGCGTAGCTTCTTCCCTGGTCGGGATCCACAGTTTCCGATGCAACCTCGCTGAACCCGATAATACAGTTCAGGGGGGTTCTCATTTCGTGGCTCATGCGGGCGATAAAAGCCGAACGGGCATTCTCCGCATTCTTGAGTTCGGTAACATCGTGTCCGAAGGAGATAATCTCCCTGACCTTTCCGTTTTCATCCCTCACCGGGAGCAGAATATTATCGATATAACAGACATCCCCGCAGCCGTGGCAGGTGATAATCCCGCTTAAGGCTGCCATACGTTCAAGGGGGTCCTCTGAAAGGGGGAGTCCTCTTTCTCTGACAACGGGATCCATCAACTCCATCAGGTCCCGGCCGGCAGCCTTGGTATAGTTCAGCCCGAAACGGTCTCGAAAGTGACGGTTCATATAGATGATCCGTCCCATGCTGTCGGTTTTGGCAACCAGGGATCCGGCATCCATGGCCCGCCTGTAGGCCTCGAGAAATTGACCTGTTGTATAGAGTTTTCGCTGCTGCTCCCGCTCCTCGGTCTTGTTCCGCAGAATCAGAAGCACATCCGCTTCCCCGGCGGCCACAAAGCGAAACTCGAAGTAGAACCCCCGTTCTCCCTCAAAACGGTACTCGAACAGGGTTTCCCGATGCTGTTCCAGGGCGAGATCGGCATAATATCCGATCTTGTAGGCCAGCTCCCCGGGGAAAATCTCATCAGCCCGGCCGGGGAACTCCTGTCTGGTAAAAATCCGGGCCGCATCGGGATACACCTGGACTGAAGTGACAATACCGTCCCTGTCGACCTGCAGAATGGAATCGGGCAGAGCCTTCAGGATTGCAGACTGAATACGTATACTTTCCAGCAGCCGTTCCTCAGCCTCCTCCTTGCGCACTTTATACGCCGCAATGAGTATGGAGAAGGGAATCAGCACCAGGGAGATACCACCGAACCATGCAATATGCGCATAGAGCTGATAATCGAAAAGAGCTTTCTGGTCAGAAACCGGCAGCATGGTAACAAGGGTAAAGATATCGGAGTAGATCTTTATTCCTCCGCTGCTCCTGAATCCGGAAAACATGAAACGCCTGGCGACCAGAAGATCGCCGTCAATCCAGTAGGCCCGGGGTTCGGCATTGATCAGTTTCCGCAGGGCGTAGGGTTTCGGCAGGGAGGTCCCGTTGCCTTCCAGATCCAGGAGTGTCCCCAGGGAGGTGAAGATATACCGGCTGAAGGAGTCGCTTCCGTTCTGCAAGTAAAAAAGGTTCCGAAGGGAATTGAAATCCACAACCAGCTGCAGGAAGTACCGCGAAGCTCCTTCGGAACGGTCAGAAACCGGCATCCAGAAATAGACCAGGGGGTTCTGGAGAGGTTCTTTCCAGAGGGCCGCCGAGCCGGATCCTTCAACATTGATCAGGAGTTCCTTGTCGGCGAGCATACGAATCCGCGCCAGCAGATCGGTCGTCAGCGGCTGATCTGTCCTGGAAAAACCGGGAGATACCGCAGATCCGACGAGCTCGCCCTGGTTATCAAAATAGCTGATACTGCGATAACGGGATTTGCCGGTCAGAAGCAGGCTGAGGGCATGCTCGTCAACGGCAGGAGCTTTGCTGTCCGGCGACCCGAAAATAATGTCCGAGGCGGACAGAAAAAGGCAGTCTCCCATTACTTCTGAAAAAAAGGCACCCAGCATATTCGTGTAGAATTCGCTGCGGCCTTCCGCCTCCGCTTCCATCATGTGGCGGTAGTTCATATAGTTGTTCATGTAGAAGATGGCGACCAGAATCAGAACTAGGCTTGCGAAACCGAGGAACAGGGAAGTCGCCAGTGCCCCCAGGGACATTCTGTGATGGAATGCTTCATAGGAGGATGAGCTGTTTTTCATTGGGAGGTTTTCAGCTTATCGAGCTCCGTCTGGGCCCATTTCAGCGAATCGACTGAAATATTTCTGCCGGATAATACCGTGGAGAAAAAAACACTTTCATATACATGCTTGACGTTCCCCCACTCGCCGTACTCGAGGGGAATCTCCCGGGTTCTTCCGGAATCCAGTACATGCAGGCCGTAACGTATAACCCGGGCCAGGGGTTCTTCTCCAAGGTAGTCGGAAGCTTCCAGGACCGTGGGAATGAATCCCCCGACCCCCTTGGAAATGCGGGCCTGGACCTCGGGCCGGGTCAGATACTCGACAAGGGCCAGGGCGGCTTTTGCATTTTTTGTTCCCCCGGGAATTCCCACCGCACTGAATCCCGATACGGAACCCATCCCCGCCGGCCCGGAAGGAGCGGGGTAAACATCAAAATTGCCCGGGGACTCCTGGAGAATACTTCCCGCATGGGCGCAATGGGCAAAGGCAAACCAGGCACTCCCATCTACAAGGGGATCGATTACCGTATCAAAGTTCTCTATCAGCGGATGAAACACCCAGCGCATTCCCTGCAGCAGACGCAGCGCCTCGAGGGCAGCTTCGGAGGTCAGATCAGGGAAACCTCCGCCATAGGAGAGAATCGGACCTGCCATAAAATAAACAAGGCTCTTGTTCGGTACCCCGGTTACCGCCAGCAGTCCCCTGCCCTGCTGTCGGGATGCTCTCTGGATCCACTCCGCCACCTGGGGCCAGGTAATGTTTTCGCCATCCGCCCCGACAGGTCTGGCGGAAGCCGCCTCTCTGGAAGCAATCAGCAGATATACATCCGCACCCAGGGGAAGAAAGTACTCCCAGGTATCCTTCCTTTCGGTTCCCAGATGCTTGAACAGAAAGGTGCGATCCTCGAATAACTTTGACTGCTCCCGTAAATCGACAAAATCGATGGCATCTGCAAGGGAAGCGAGTCTGTTGCCGTAGAAAATAATGAGGTCGGCCTCGGATAATTCTCCGCTCTCCGCCATCCTGTCCATATCCGTATCCGTATACAGCAGAAGCTCAGTTTCGATTCCGGTCTCGGAATAGAAACGCTTCAGTTCTTCCCGAATGAAGGTCTGTTCCCTCAGGGGAGTCCAGAGCCTGGAATAGATCTGCAGGGGAGTTTCCGAGCCTGTCCGGTCCCGGGAACATCCTGCCAGGGCAGAAAATATGAGAAGAATGATTAAGTACCGGCCGTATCTGGACAAAATCGGCTCCTGAAAGACCATGTTTTTTACGATAATGATATCAGGTATGATACCAGATAACAGGGATTTCAAGCAATGGGAGGGACTTATGCGCAAACGATCTGTGGCTGTCGGCTCGGGAAAAGGCGGAGTCGGAAAAACAACTACAGCTGTCAATCTGGCCATTTACTATGCGAAGCAGGGCTATGCCACGGCTCTGATAGACCTGGATCCCCTCTCCAATGCCGCTACACTGCTGGATGTGGAGGACGGATACAATGACGCGGGCCTTGATCCGGAGGCCTCCCTGGACGCCTTCATTCTTCCCATATTCGACAACCTGGACCTTCTCTTTCCCGGAAAAAAAACCGGCCCCCGGGATTCCCGTATTATCAGAGAACTCCTTTTTGAAACCTTCTCCGCAGCCCTGACTTCAGCCTATGACCTTCTGATCTTCGACCTGCCCGCAGGCCTCGATGAAGAGGAAAACCTCGCATTTCTGCCCCACATCGACAACCTGATTGTGGTAACAAACCCGGAACCCACCGCCCACGTTGCGGCGGGGGCCTATATCAGGGCAGCCCTGGCCAAGGCGCCGGATATAAACCTGTATGTGTGGCACAACCGCTTTTCTCCACCCAGGGGGGGAGGCATAGTATCCCGGGACGTCATCGGAACCTACAACCGGAACATGCCCGCGGAAGAGCGGCTGGATGAAAAACTGAAAGAGTCGATTCAGGGGATAGCCTTTGTTCCCGAAGACCCGGCTCTTGACCTGCTGCAGGGGACCCCTTCGGCGATCATGAATATTCACAGGTCACTGCTCAGTGTTGTGGGGCAGCTTATCGAGGAACGGACGGAGCTGCTGGTTCGCCCCCTGCCCTTCAGCAAAGGCATGCGCCGCCTGCTCAGCTTTTACCTTTCAGGCAGCCGTCAGGAAAAGGAAGAGGATTTTCTTGCAGGGTTCGGAGAGTATGTCTCCGGGCTTCTCAACTCCGCTTTCAACAGGGAAAGCGGCGGAACCGAAACCTTCACGGAACAGGAGCGCAGCGTCCTGGCCGAGACCTTTCGGATGGTGCGGAAGGACCCCTCCCTGGTCCACATGCGGCGGGTGCGGGTTCTGCTGGAAGCCAAGATCGAGGCCCTGGAGGATGAGACAAAACTCTTCTCCAAGGGAGTCCATATCGATCATGATAAAAACATCGACCGGGAAACCGGACTTCTTCTGCGCAGCATCCAGCAATCCGCCGCTGTAAAAGAGCTTCGTCTCAACGCGGGGATACTGCTCTTCTATTTCGCCCTCTACAAGCTTCTGCAGTCGCCCACAATCGTCCGCCTCCTCAACGATTTTATCCCCTTCAGGGAAGGGTCCAGGGGAGAACCGATACGGGACCGCAGGAGTCAGATTACCAACCTGATCCACAGCAGCGAAGAGTACAACCGCCGCTATTTCGGCCTTATCAAGACGATCTTCCCGGTTGTGGGAAAGCAGATAGAAGCGGTCACCCGGGCCTTCGGGCTTCACAGCCTCCTGTTGCGGGACCCGGAGAGCAGAAAGGTAAGAAGCGATCTCTACGCGAAGCTGCTGAGCAACTTTATTCACGACACCCTCTACTCGGGTCTTTCCGTGGTGGTGGGATTCGAGTACCGCAGCGCGGCCATCTCGTTTCAGGAAGGGGCCGATTTTCTGGGGGAGGCCCTTCTTCCCTCGAAACAGAAGAGCGCCTAGGCACCTCCGGAACGCAGAATACTGTAAATCCGGCGCTTTACCCGCAGAAAATCATCCTCCATAACCATCTCCCGGCTCCGCGGACGGGGAAGAGGGATTTCCTCCTCCTCGAGAATGCGGGAGGGTTTTTCGCTCATTACCATGACCCGGTCGGCGATCAGGATGGCCTCGTCTATATCGTGGGTGACCATAAGGACCGTGGTATTCAGGGCGGAAATAAGTCCGGAAAGCCAGTCCTGCAGGCGTTCCCTGGTAATGGCATCCAGGGCGCCGAAGGGCTCATCCAGAAGCATGATGTCCCGGCGGTACAGATAGGTCCGCATAAGAGCCGCCCGCTGACGCATCCCGCCTGAAAGCTGAGAAGGGTAATACTCCTCGAAACCTTCCAGTCCGAAGGGGCCGAAGAGGGGCGCGGCGATCCTTTCCGCCTCCGCCTTCGACATACCCTTCAGCCGCAAGGGTATTGTCACATTCGCCATGACACGCTTCCATGGAAGGAGCAGATCCTTCTGGTGCATGTAGCCTACCCGTCCGGTTTCGCCGTTCACCAGCTCCCCACCGATGACGATCTCTCCGGAATCGGGATGATCCAGTCCGGCGACCAGATGCATCAGGGTGCTCTTCCCGCAGCCGGAGGGCCCGAGAAGGGCCAGGACCTCTCCCCGTTTCAGGGAGAGGGAAATCCCGTCGATTACATCAAGACCGGCAAAGCCTTTCACCACCTCCGAGAGACGGATTATGGATTCTGTGCCCAGAGAGGACTGGTGCTTAACGGGGGAGGAATTCATTGGTAAAGGCCGCCTCCGGAACAAATTCGCCTTCCAGAAGACCATTCTCCTTAAGCCATTCGGCATAACGCTCCCAGACTTCCAGCTTCATCTCTCCCCAGCAGGGCGCCCCGGCCGTGTACTCCCCGGCCAGGTAACGCTGGCTCGCCACAACCAGTTCGCGATCCAGTTCCGGTGCTGCTTCGAGGAGGATATCCGCAGCCTCTTCCGGGTTTTCGACGGCATAGCGGTACCCCCGGGCTGCTCCTGATATAAAGGCGCGAACCAGCTCGGGATTTTCCTGGAGCAGGCCGTCCCGGGCAATGAGGACGGGGGTGTAGTAATCCAGTACCGCCTCGGTGGCCAGGGGAATATAGTTGATATCGATCCCTTTAAGCTCCGCGGCAATGCCGTCCCAGCCACGGAAAATCCAGACAAAATCAATGTCCCCCGCAGTGGCGGCGAAAAAGTCCATCGATCCTATGGGAACGATCTTTACCTTTGAAAAATCCCCGCCGTCTCCTTCCACCAGGGCCCTGACCATGGCTTCCTCGATGGGTGATCCCCAGCCGCCGTAGGCCTTGCCCTCGAAATCCCTGGGACGGCGGATATCCTCGGCGCTGCGGGAGGCGAATCCGGAGGTGTTGTGCTGGATAACCGCAGCCACAGCCTTAAGTGCGTTACCCGCGGCCCGGGCGTAGGTAACCTCCTCCTGGTAACTCACGGCGAACTCGGCCTTCCCCGACAGAACGAGTCCGGCGGCCCCGGTCTCGGGGGGGAACTCGATGGAGACATCCAGGCCCTCCTCCTCAAAGAAGCCCAGATCCCGGGCGACATACAGGCCGGTATGGTTTGTATTGATGGTCCAGTCCAGGACCACCGTTACCGCTTCGGGTTTTTCCGACGATTCTCCGCCTCCTCCGGCAAAGGCCGCCAGGGTCGATACAGCAACAAATAAAACAACAAGTGTTCGTTTCATGATTTACTCCTCAGGTTTGCATACTTCCAGGAAAGAAAAAAACGCTCTGCCAGCGACACGGCGGCAAACACCATGAGGCTGACTATGACGACGACGAGAATGGCGGCGAAGACCCGGGGGGTGTTGAAGGTTTTATATGAACGCATCATATAGACCCCCATGCCCGTCTGGGCGCCAAGCCATTCTCCGATAACAGCTCCCATCACGCTGTAGGTAGCTGCAATCCGCAGCCCGGAAAAGAGGTTCGGCAGAGCTCCCGGGAGCCTCACCTGCAGAAATATCTGCAGGGGTTTTGCCCTCATTCCCCGGAACAGATCGATAAGGTCGGGATCGGTATTCTGCAGTCCGTCTATAAGACTTACGGCCACCGGAAAAAAACAGACAAGAACAACCACCACAACCTTGGCGGTGAGGCCAAAGCCGAACCAGATCAGAAAAAGAGGATAGATAAAAATGATCGGTACCGTCTGGGAAACCACAATATAGGGATACAGAGCCCTTCGCAGGACCGGGAAGAGGTCCATGATAAGGGAAAAGAAGGCCGCCACCAGCAGAGAAAGGATAAATCCGCTCATGGCTGTAAAAAGGGTTACCCCGATGTGGGGCAGCATAAGATCAAACTGCCGGACCAGGGCTGCAGTAATCGCCGAGGGCGCAGGCAGAATGTATTCCGCCAGCCCCAGCAGTCTGCAGAAGGCTTCCCACAGCAGAATAAAAAGCAGGCCCGCTGCCATTGAGGGCAGCCGGTCCCTGATTCTATTGGTCACGATACTTGCCGATCTTCTCATTGAAACTCAGCCCCCCGGGTTTCATGTCCGTCTTGATGACAGCGCCGACCCGGCTGGCCCCTTCGGCGAGGCAGATACGATGAGCCTCTTTGACCAGATCGAAAAGCTGGTCCATCTCCCCCTCGATGGTCGTCTCCATGGGACCTATAATATGGGGAAGGCCCGAGGCACGGATCATCTCTATTACTTTATCCACCGTTGGATAAAGCCGTTCGTCGGGGACTCGTGGCAGTATTTGAAGACTCAGATGCATGGCGGGCATAGACACCTCCCGGATGTTCTTATTCAAAGGGAGGCGATAAAAAAGACTTCCGTCAGCATTAATATGCCGATTGAAGTCTGTGACAAACAGCGGTTAACAGTGACGAACCGTCAATCCCTTCGCCGGTATTATCCGGATCAGGTCAGAAGGTCGGAATCGAACCATTCCCTCTCAGCCGTAACTCACAGCTCCCTTTGACTATAACTGAAGATTACACTAAAGCCCGGAAAAGTCAAGCTCAGTGCGCCGGGCTGTAGAACTCTGCGGGACCCAGTTCCCCTGAAAACGTCATTTTTGACATCCAGGTACGTATTTCCTGACACAGGTCGCATTTGGAGATATACCCTTCCGGGTCCGGGATAAAACCCGAATCCCGACGAGCCTGTTCATACAGCGCGGATATGCCTTCGCTGAGCATCATCAGAAACAGCGGATAGCGCTCCGGATCGAGCTCGCTTCCCAGATCTTCATGATCAATGGTGAATCCAACGCATCCGGGAGGGATGTAATTCCCGTAGAGGTCCATATGGAAGTGGGAGGTCTCACCCGCTTCGGTGCATGCACCGGGATTTGCAGCGCAAATTTCTTCCGCCGAGGAGTGCCGAAAAAAGGGCTTGAAACTTTCCAGGGCCCTGCCGTTCATGGTCAATCCGAAACGCCCCGCCGCTCTCAGCAGGTAATCAGGTCCGAATGCAGCTTCCAGTTCCTCCCTGGTATGCGTCCTTCCATGGTCCAGGGAGGAAAGCTCCCGGTAATACTGTTCCTGCCAGATGAAGAAGTTCATCCCCGCAGACTTACAGGCCTCAATCACACCTTCGGGCTTATACAGAGGGATGAACTCAATGTGAAAGGGACAAATCGATACCATGACGGTATCGCAGCCCGCCGCAGCCAGGCGGGAAAGCTTCTCGATCGCCGAAGCTTTATCGGTAAACCAGGAAGCGTTGGTTTCCAGATAATCAAGCCGCATACCCGCATCCCGGAAAACCCCGACGGTATCCAGCAAATCCCTGAATCGAAGGAAGGGTTCTCCCCCGCCGATATGCATGCCCCTGCAGCCGAGAGACCGTGCTCTATGCAACAGACTGCGCGCGAATTCAGGGTCGATATAGGAGGCATCCCGGCGGGGGGATGATCTGTAGAGACAGTGCCTGCAGGCGGCGGAACAGTTGTAGTTGCTTATCAAACCGCCGGAAAAAAGGGATGAAATCCGCATGGGTCGATTATAGCATGATCCTGCTGTTCAAGAACGAGGGGACTATCCCTGCACCCGTGAATACCCGGGAAGGAATGGGAAACCGGCTTGAATGCCGGCCCGGGAGGTGTTAAATTCATGAAAAATGAATAATCTGAATAGTAAATCCCGTATAAATAGGTACAGACCGCTGTATGTTTCCATTCTGATGCTGATGGTTATCTCCTGCCGGCATTTTCCGATAAGGGAAACAACTATTTCTCCTGATGCCCTGGAAGAGTACAGAACTAATCTGCTCCAGTGGAACAGCATAGCCTCTACCGATAAGGATCTGAATCCGGTTTCACCCCTGCCTGTTGAGCATTACGAGGTTCCCATTGAAGCGCTGCATACGCTGAATGGGCTTTTTTTCATCGGGTTCAGTGTCGTATCTGATGCAGAGGCTGCTGAAACCGGCATAGAGGCCAATCATCATCAGCCCGGCACCGCCCCCCGTCTCAAGGGTGTGCGCAGGGTTTTCATTATCTTCGACGTTCCGGAAAAACCTGAACAGGAAGATCCCGGAATTGCCGGGGTGCTTCTGGACGGGAACGGCTGGGTACTCACCGTGGCTCATCCCTTCTCCAATCCCTCCCTGGCGAATCTTCCGTTGTACGCCCGAATCGGGGAGGATTCCTCCTGGTATAGCGCTGATCACCGCATGACAGCCCGGTCCAGCAATCTCGCCCTGGTCCACTTTGCCCTGAAGGGGAAGAATCTCATGGCCCCGGCCTTCGCCCAGGCGAAACAGGGGAGTCCGGCATTCATCGGGTATAAGGGAACAGAGGAGAAAATCCTGATTGAGAAAACAGAGGAGACCCTCCAACTGGGAGATTCCCTTGTATTCAGGGCGAACCTTGTTTCCAGATCCATCGAGCACAGGGATTCTCTGATCAGCGGACTTCCCCTTGTAAATCAGGAGGGGGAAATTCTGGGGCTCTACTATTACCAGTCCCTGGACGGCAGGTTCAGCGGCTACGCCGGCTGGAAGGAATTACCCGGCCTGATTGATTCCATGATTCATCTGCTGCACCGGGAATTACTTTCAGAACTTCGCCGGACAAATTCCTGATTTGGAGCTTGTATGATTCTTACCCTGGTTCAGTTGTTAATTGCCCTTTCGCTACTTATTGTGGAGACTGTTATAGCCATTGCAGTCCACTCCCATTTTTCCCGGCCACTGGAAACGATAAAATCCTGGTTTCTTGCCCATCGCCGTCTATCGCTGCGGGTAATTTTACCGGTTCTTCTGGTGCTGAATTTCGGCATGGCAGTGCTGTTCTCCTTTACCCTTGGAGCTCCCGAGGGAACTGACGAACAGGTTGAGCTCGAAGAGCCCTCCGGCATAGCCAGGGACTTCTTCGAGACCCTGCCTGAACTCAAACAGCCCCGGGTACCGGAGCCGAAACAGCAGCAGGCGGAGGAACCCCGGATCATGAAGGGCCTTCCGGCGGATTCGACCCTGAATATTCCCTCGCTGAACAGCGGAAGTCCGGAAAACGAAAGCCCCTCCGCCGGGAAGGCTCCCGAGGATCAGTAAGATAAAGCTCAGCGGACAAGGGCCGGACGCTTGCTGTCGAACTTCCAGCCCGGAATAAGGTACTGCATGGCCTCCGCATCGTCGCGATCCCCGTGCTTCAGGGTTTTGTAGAGCCTGTGGGCCTCCTCTACCCGCTGCATATCGATTTCAAGGCCAAGGCCCGGTTTTTCCGGAATCTCAATATACCCTCCACTGATGCTGTAGGGCTCCTTTGTAAGACGTTGCCCATCCTGCCAGATCCAGTGGGTATCCATGGCGGTAATGTCGCCGGGTGCAGCGGCGGCCACCTGGGTGAAGATTGCCAGAGAGATATCGAAGTGGTTGTTGGAGTGGGAACCCCAGGTAAGTCCCCAGTCATTGCAGACCTGGGCAGCCCGGACTGAACCGCTCATGGTCCAGAAATGGGGGTCCGCCAGGGGAATATCCACGGATTTCAGGACCACGGAGTGATGGAACTGCCGCCAGTTGGTGGCAATCATGTTCGTGGCAACGGGAATGTTTGTCGCAGTTTTGAACTCCGCCATGATCTCCCGGCCTGAGAATCCCTGTTCGGGACCGCAGGGGTCTTCCGCGTAGCTCAGATCCTCCTTCATTTCCAGGCAGAGCCGTACCGCCTCCTCCAGAGACCAGGCGCCGTTGGGATCTATATTGATACGGGCATCGGGAAACTCCTTCGCCAGGGCCCTGATTACCTCCGCCTCTTTTTCTCCCTCCAGAACTCCCCCCTTCAGCTTGAAATCCCTGAAGCCGTAATGCTCCCTTGCGGCCCCGGCCTGCTCAAGGATTGCATCGACGGTCAAAGCGGCCTGACGCCTGATCCTGAACCATGGCACCGGGCTGGACTTCTCATCCAGGTAGGGAAGATCTGTGCCGTTTTTATCCGCTACAAAAAAGAGGTACCCCAGCATAAGGACCCTGTCCCGCTGCAGACCGTCCCCCAGAAGAGCTGCCGCAGGAACCTGCAGGTACTGTCCCAAAAGGTCCAGAAGAGCCGATTCAACGGCTATCTCGGCGTGGACAACAAAGCGGAGCTGACTCAGATCCAGTTCCTGCAGACCTTCTCCTCCGTCGGCACTGCGCCCCGGGTCCGCCCCGGAGAGGGACTTGAGAATACCCTTGTAATCCCCGATGGGTTTTCCCACCACATGGGGTATATAGCTTTTCAGAGCGGCAAGGATATGCTCGCCGCCGTGGACCTCCCCGAGGCCGGTTTTCCCGGAACTGTCGGTGAGGATTACGATATTTCTGGTAAAAACGGGACCGTGTGCTCCGCTTAAGGAGAGCAGCATACTGTCGTAGCCGGCCACTGGAATAACCTTCATCCCGGTAACTACAGGGGATCCCTGAATCTTCTGATCCTTGTATGAACTCATTCTTGCATCCTTGAATAATTGATTTTTACCGATTCAAGCATAGCATGCACCCCATGGGGTATCTTGCAAAAACCGGATGGGCTTTGTACTTTATGTCCAGGTACGAATATAGAAAGTATAAGTCTCGCCGCATAACGGGAGTATGAATGATCAGGATAACGGTGGTAGCCCCGGACCGGGAACTGGGACGACTTTTCTCGGAAGCCTTTGAAGAGCACGACGAACAGATTCATCCTGCGGACCCGAAACAGGAGATATATGAGCTGGAGGTACTGATTGAGCACAATCATGACCGCATACGCCAGCTGCAAATAGAGGGCGATGTCGTCGTAGCCAGGGGACACACCGCCCAGATTCTCCTGGAAAACGAGAACTCTGTTCCGGTGGTTAAGCTTCCGGTTACAGGGAACGATATTATCCGTTGTCTCAAGGAGTGCGGCGAACTCTTTCCCGAGCGCAGACCGATCATCATGGGAACCCGGAATATCGTGTTTCAGGTGGAAAACCTCTACGACCTTTTCGGCCGCGGACTGACACCGGTACTCCTCACCGAACAGACTCCCAGGGAAATAGCCGCCATGTTCGAACTGATGGCAGACCCCGAAACAAGCGTCATGATCGGCGGCAGAATGGTCTGCGAACATGCCCAGCAGCAGGGGATTCCCCATGTAATGCTCCGGTCCGGGCGCCTGGCTGTCTGGCAGACAATTACGGAAGCCAAGCGGGTCGCCTGGATCAGCAGGGTGGAACAGGAAAAAGCCACCCGCTACAAATCGGTTCTGGACTGTGCCACGGAAGGGATTCTCGTTGTGGACCGTAAAGGACGTCTGAGCATAATGAACGCCACCTGCGAAGAGATGCTGGGAATACAGGCTGACAAGAGCATCGGAAAAGAGATAAGCGAGCTCTTTGGGGAAAGCGATCTGCACGGCTTTATTCTGCGTTCCGGCAGCCTGCGGGATGAAATTCTTCTGTTTAAAGGACAGAGTTTCGCGGCAAACAAGGACACGGTTGTCCACAAGGCGGAAAAGATCGGAACAGTAATCACCCTGAGGCGTGTCAGGGAGATTCAGGAAACCGAGGTCAACATCCGCGAAAAAATGCACAGGAAAGGTCATACAGCCAGACACACCTTCAAGGATATTATCGGGGTCGGAAAAACCATACAGGCGACCATGGAAAAGGCCCGCAGTTTCAGCAGCGTTGATTCCAACGTGCTTATTTACGGTGGGACCGGTACGGGCAAGGAACTCTTTGCCCAGAGTATTCATAACAACAGCTCCCGTCGTAAGGGACCCTTTGTCGCCATAAACTGCGCCGCCATATCCGAGAGCCTTCTGGAAAGCGAACTCTTCGGATACGTCCGGGGAGCCTTCACCGGAGCCAGCAGGGGAGGAAAACCCGGGCTCTTCGAACTCGCCCACAGGGGAACCGTCTTCCTGGACGAGGTATCCGAGATGTCCCTGCGCCTTCAGGGGAGACTTCTCAGAGTCCTGCAGGAGAAGGAGCTTATGCGCCTGGGGGACGACAAGATCATTCCCGTGGACATCCGGATTATCTCCGCGGTCAACAGGGACCTCAAGACCCTGGTGGATGCCGGAAAGTTCCGGGAGGACCTCTTCTACCGTCTGGATGTGCTCAACCTCGACCTGCCGTCCCTGGAATCCCGCAGGGAAGACATCCCCTTCTTAAGCCGCTATTTTATCCAGTCCCTGGGAGAAAAAAACGGTCCCCGGAAAACCCTGGAAAAATCCGCCCTTGAGTATCTTCAGGGAAGGAGCTGGCGGGGCAACATCCGGGAACTTATGAACGCCTGCGAACGGCTGTACGTTCTGAGTGAAACAGACCGCATCGACGAAAACGAAGCCCGGCGTATTCTCGGGGCGGAAGAATCCCCGGGAGTAAGCTCCGTCCTGCCGGGCAGCAGTATCGATGACGAGACGCTCCGGACACTGCTGGAGGAAGAGGGATACCGTAAGGACCGGGTGGCCGAACGCCTGGGCATTCACCGCTCCACCCTGTGGAGGCGGATAAAAAAACTCAATCCACCCCGGAACTAATCCCAGGGACCAGAGTCCCGGTCCCCGCTCTGCCCTCTTTTAAACCTGAATTGGATACCTGCCGTATTTCTCCCGCGCCTCCATCATGGCTGCATAGTTTTCCAGGGTGGTTCCGTTCTCCAGGCCGTTTCCGCTGGCCAGGACCAGACCTCCTCCAGGGGCTGCATTCTGGATGGCGTATTGTGCTTCCCGCTCCACATCCTCCGGACTTCCCTGGATGAGGGTCTCGCAGTTCACCCCTCCAAAAAAGCAGAGCCTGCCGCGGTACTTCTCCTTCAGGAGCTTGAAGTCCATCCCGATACTCGACTGGATACCGTGCCAGCCATCAACCCCCGCCTCCACCAGGTCATCCAGAATATCCCAGGTTCGTCCGTCGGTGTGTTTGATAAAATAGCCCCCCTTGGCGTGGGTGGCCTCAACCTGTTTTCTGATGCCCGGCAGAATAAACTCGGCGAACCGTTCATAACCCATCATCAGGCCCCGGTTATCCGCATAGTCATCCGTGGGCATAACGGCGTCGGCTCCGGCATCGAGAAAGGCGTTTATATAGGCGATACTGCGGTTAACATAAACCTCCGAGGCCTTCTTAACGAAATCCGGATCAAGGATCATCCGGACCATGTACTCCTCGATTCCCACGGTCTGCTTGTAGGCGAAGGTCCCGTCCAGGGGCAGGCGGGCAATAATGAAATGGGTTTTCTTCATTTCAGCTATTACCCCCCGGATTACCTCCAGTTCGCTCTCATCAACCTTAAAGTCTTCATCCGCATCCGGCAGCTCGTCAATGGTCATTTCGGTGTTGTAGACCTGGCTGACAAGCTGTCCGACCCCCGGATTGTAATGAAACTGCTGTCCGGAATCATCCTCCCAGGAGTACTCCCCCAGCATTTTGGGCTTTTTATACTCCCTGTCCGCTGGGGAGGCGGGAATACGTATGTAGTCATGACCGAGGAGCTTCGGCAGCCCGGTCAGGGTGCTGATGGAATCCTGTATATAGTCGTCCCTGCGGCCGTCCCAGCAGGCCTTAAGTTCGGCGAAGCCGTTTCCGTACATGACCTCCCGCTTGAGGTATTTCTCCACCAGACTGTGGTGAATATGGTTTTCCCCCATGGGGACAAGATCCGGCTCCCGGTGCTGGAGCTGAGCGATTACCCGTTCTCGTGGCAACAAAATACAACCTCCTGGTACTGATGATCAGACTGTCTGCACGTCTTCTGCTTATAATGCAAAATACATGCCAAAAAAATCAAATGAAACAACTTAATAAATGCATATACCACATGCACTTAAAAACCACAATACTCTGTATGCACCGAACCGCGTCTCGTGTGTCGCCAGGATGCGAAACACGGCTGCATCATATGTTGCACGGTGCAACATTACTATCGATCTGACGCTGGTTCTACAGGTCTTCGCCCATCACCATGGCATGCTGCGCCGACACGGGACTTTCGCAGGCAACCATCTCTGCCGCGCAGAGATAACGTGCCTTGTCCGGCAGTTTTTCCCCGTCTCTCTCAGCATAATCCCTGATATAATTGAGAACTCTTATTCTTTTTTCATCGCCGGTTACAGCGGTCTTCTGAATGATGAAATCCAGAAGCAGGGGCGGGTACTCCGGTCCGTGCAGGTAAGCGATCAGCCTGGACAAAGATTCAGAATTACCGGATTCCGGGATTTCCCCTCTCAAGGCATTCAGGCCTTCCTTCGAATCCTGCAGATACAGGGAAAAATGGGAATAAAACCATAAGCCTGTTTGCAGCAGTCCGGCGGCACTGAGAATCAGGTCGTCGATAATGTGGGGATGAGGACAGCCGGATATTTTTTCGAAAATCAACGGAAGGGCCTCAATCCGTTCCATGATTTCCAGCGCTTTAACAAGGTAAATTATTTCCCTGGGATTCATATTTTCCCTCAGACTATTGATGACTTTTTCCTCCAGTCCGTCGGAGCAAAAATATGCAAGCGCAAGGGCGGCCTTGCTTTTCAGCAGGTAGTCCTGTGAATCAAGGGCTTCCGTAAGAGCGTCCTCGGCTTCCTGTCTGATTCGCATGTCCGTGCATTTACCGGATTTAGCCAGATCCCCCAGAATTCTGGCGGCGATGTGAGCCGTCGTAAAGGGGTTGTTTCTGACCTGATCGATAAGGAGTCCGAGGGTATTTTTATCGGCCCCAAACTGTTCCAGTGACAGCAGGGTCTCGGTCCGCACAAAAATACTGGGAGACTTGAGGCGTTTATGCAGTTCCGAAATGGTAATCCTGTCTTTTGTTCCCCCCATGGCGAGAACAATACTGCGTTCCTCGTCTTCAGACCTAACCCGCTGAAGCTTGTTCATATAGTACATGGCCTTAAGTGCCCGAGCACTGAATACGGCGCGAATTGCAGCGGGAATCGCAATGCTTCTGGCGGCAGGCAGATATGCCAGTACGATAATATTGGCAATAAAAAACAGACTTGAACCGAGAAAATATACGCGAAACGAGATAAGGCTCTGGTTGAAATATCCCTGCAACCAGCCAAGCAGGAAGCCCCCGCCCAGCGACCCGATCATACCGAAAAAACCACGGGCCATGTTTATAATTATGCCCAGATCAAGATGATCTTCCGGTTTCGTTGTGGACAGAAAGTAGATATCTGCAACAGCGTTAAATCCCCAGTAGGTCATTTGTTCAAGAAAAAAAGCTGTACAGAGAAAGAAAATTGTAAGAAACCACGAAGAAAAAACCGGAGCCGCAATAACCAGTAACAGGAACAGCAAACGCAGGGCATTGAAAAAAAAGTATACCGGTCGCGGACCTATACGGTCCGAAAGAAATCGCAGTAATCCCGCCATGGTCAGCGCCCCAAGGGCACCAGAAACCGTAAAGTACACGACCATATTATCAGGCTGCGTGTACACATCCTTTGCATAAACAACGATGAAACCAAGGGACATTCCTATGCCTATGTTGCTGAACATGACAAGAAGAAACAAGCGTGAGAACTCGGGACGGGGAAACGCCTTAACCATGTTTCTGAACAATGATTGTGAAGAAGCTTTAGGTCCGTTCCATGGCTCGGGTATTTGAAGGGTGTAGTACGAGGCAAAAACCCCTGCGATAATCCCGAAAAATATGAATATCCCATACATGAACAGCGGGCTGTCTTTTCCCAGCAATACAGCCATGAGCAGTCCCATGGCGATGTGGCCGGAGAAAAGAATGATATTGTTCATGGAGATAAATGCCGCTCGATCACTGTCTCTGGTTATAAAGCCCTGTATGGGTTTTTCCGCCGCCAGGGCGATACCCTTGAAAAGGTTAAACCCGAAAACACCAAGACTTATGGTACCCAATGCCAGAACAGGAGATTCTCTGACAGCGGGAATAAGGGTTAACAGCACCGGGGCCATAACCAGATAACGGGCGAGCCAGAAAAAACCCTTTGTCTTTACCGCTCCCAAACGTCCGGCAATTCGTCGGCCAAATATACTGAATACGAAAGTAACGGAAGTCAGGGCAGACAAAAAACCGATAAGATGAGTCCCGGCGCCCAGGCGGATTGCATACAGGAACAGAATATTCCCCGCAAGCAAGCTTATGGAGATAACATTAAAGGCCATGAAGAGGTAATAATTCCGTTGTGCCCGGCGAAGCTGCCTATACGTCAACATCTTTTACTGCATCCTGGTGCTTTTATGAGTCTGTTTTTTTGCTGTGTGGTAAGTACCTTCTTCAAATTACCCGCAAAAAAGGTTTCACCGATTCCATGATCCTGTCCAGCATGGCAAAGCTCAGTTCATCCATCTCCGGCCATCCCGCGGGCCTGCAGCCGGCGAAATCCAGTATTCCGCGCTTTTTGAGCATATGCTTGTAGGAGATTATCGGATAGGTTCCCCCAAACAGCAGGGCCGGCAGTACCTTGCTGTGCAGCTCAAAGGCCCCCGAGGCATCACCCTTCTCCAGAAGGTTCCAGACATCGACGATCACATCGGTAAACTGGCTTGGCGGCATGGTTCCGCAGATACCGCGCTGATACTCTTCGATGATATTTCGTGCGCCGTTTCCGCCCATTATACCCTGCAAGCCGGAAGGGGTTTCGGAGTCGATTTCCAATATCGCCGATATCATGGCATTGGTACGGGGGCTCTCTTCCTTCAAGTAGCCTATATTGTCCAGTTCACGGATGAGCCTCATTATGAACCGGGCACTCATAACCGTTCCCAGGGGCGGAAAGAGGTGCTGAATCATTATGGGGATGCTGACTGCGTCGTTGATCCGACGATAATAATCATACAGTTCAGGTTCCGTTACCTTCATCAAGTGCGGCGGCGCGGCGATTATGCCGTCGGCGCCCACTGCCTGGGCATGCTGTGCAAGGTCGACAGCCCTACCGACATAGGCGGAAGTCACCCCCGCCAGGACAGGCGCCTTTCCATTGACTTCCCGTACAGTTACCTCGACGATCTTCTTCCGCTCCTCGTCGTCCAAAACAAAGTATTCCGTCGCGTAGACCGGAATTACGATTCCGTGGGCGCCGCAGTCCAGGCAGAAACGGACACAACGGCGAATGCCCTCGTAATCGACACTCAGATCCTGGTGATAGACCGCGGGGGGAATGGTAAAAACTCCACGAAACTGACCTTTCATGTATACTCCTTAACTGTGGCTCTCCGGACAGAATCAGGCCGCCTACTCCTTCTGCTGCAGTGCCTTCAGGACATCCTCCATGGAAGGACTGTCTCCGGCATCCTTGAACGTGGAAATCCTCTGGTAAATTATCGCCGCCGACCGGTGAAAACCTCCGGGAATATCCGCTTGCTCCAGGGTCTCTGCAATCTCCAGCATTTCCCCTTCAAAGCGCCAGGCCTTCGCGGTAACCGCCCGGATCCTGTCACTGATTTTCTGCGCTTTATCCGGAGCCTCCCGCTCCCACTGGGTCCGGAGTTCCTTCAGCACACCAAGCCTGTCGGCGGCGGCATTAACGGCGCACAGCAGGGCAAGGGTTCCCTTGGTATTGGCGGCGTAGCACATCTTCAGCGCAGAGGCCTTCCCGGCATCGGTTCCGATTACCTCTGTCAGAAGAGAAGTATCCCTGAAATATCCAGCGATCTGTGCAGCGCTTCTTCCCGACAGGTAGAGCCATGTACCGCCCCGCGTCCAGGCGGGGCCGCCGATAATGCCGCCGTCGACGAAATCCGCACCGGCACCATTAATCAGCGAAGCTATCTCCCGAGCATGGACCGGCGAGATGGCGTTAACATCGGCATACAGCCCCTTGTACGACAGGGCCGCCACTTCGGCGGCTGTCTCCAGGGCGGTATGGGGAGGACATACGCTGATTATACACGAACAGGTTCCGCACATATCTTCAAGAGAGCTCAACGGAGTCAGGCCGTGTTTCTCCGCACGCTCCAGGGTTTCGCGGCTTCGACCTTCGGGAATCCAGCAGGCGTCATAGCCGTTTTCAATTACCGCCGCGGCCAGGGAAACCCCCATGTTGCCGGGATGCAGGAAACCGATACAATTGTCCTTCACCGGAAACCTCCTTTCCTAAACAGGAACCTGCTATCTGCGATCCGGCACAACCACGGGGAATTTGGGCTGTACCCCTTTCATAACATCTTCAATTCCTCTGACAGCATCCATGGAAAGCCTCACCGCCGCCTCTTGAGTGAGCCCAGCGTTATGGGGAGACAGGATGACATTACCGAGAGAAAAGAGTGGATTGCCGTCAGCAGGAGGTTCGGGATTGAATACATCCAGGGCGGCCCCGGAAATCTCACCGGACCGAAGCGCTTCGACGAGCTCGGCTTCCCGGACAAGTTTTCCCCGGCCGCAGTTAATTAGATAAGCGCTCTGTTTCATGAGTTTGAACTCAGCGGCGCCTACGCCCTCCAGGGTCTCATCGGTAACAGGCACGTGCAGACTGACAAAGTCGGCCGTTCTGAACAGATCCTCCCGGCTCCCAAGCAGCTCGATACCTTCAGGAATGCGCCCCTTGTCGGCATAGGGATCATAGGCCGTTACCTTCATATCCAGTCCATGTATTGCCTTCCGGGCAACTTCCGAACCTATCTTTCCGAGCCCCAGAAGGCCCAGGGTTTTTCCAGCCAGATCAAAACCGATCTCCCGGTTGCGGAACTCGAAATCTCCGGTCCTGGTGGCCAGGTCCCCGCGGTAGAAGTTCCGGGCGCAGGCGATGATAAACCCGATGGTGTGTTCGGCCACCGTGGTAATATTCGCCACCGGTGAGTTGACTACCCAGATCCCGAGTTCCTTTGCTGCATCGAGGTCAACATTATCCACCCCGACTCCGTAACGGGCGATTACCTTCAGCTTTCCCGCAGCTTCGAGAACCTCCCGATCGATGACAGCCGTCCGGAGGTAGAGGGCTTCGCAATCCGCAATCTCCGCTTTCAGGGTATCCCTGTCTATTCCCGATCCCATCTTTATTTCACAGCCCAGCTCACGCAGATAATCGAGTCCTGATTTATCCAGCGTCTGCGGGACCAATATCTTGTATGCCATTACTTCTCCATGTTTCAGTTTAGTTACTATCTCCGCCGAAATACTCCAGCGCCAGGGATTCCCACATTTTTATCTTCTCCAGCTGGTCCTCAAGGTCATCCCCCTGAGGCATCAGGGCGTCCGCCCGTACCGAGAAATTCCCATGGGGGCATTTTTGTACAATATCTTCCAGTTTCGCTCTCATCCGGGTTTCAGTTGCCATCACAACATCATTGACAGGGTGCAGGCATATCTCCAGGGCCGTTGAATCCCCAAAGATCAGGTCTGCTTCTTCGTAGGAGGTCCAGGGACCGATATGAACTACATCCAGGTTCGGCAGATTATTTATGGCGGGCAGGAAAGCCGTAATATTCCCGCAGCTATGCCAGTAGCGCACCCCTCCGTACTTATCGGCCAGCTCCTTCTCGTAGGGAAAAATCAGATCGTCATAAATTTTCGGACCGATGGAAGGACAGTCGATCTCGTCGTTGAAGAGTTTGATCCTGGAAGGCTCTTCCCCGGTAAACCTGCTGCGTTCCGCGGTCCAGGCCTTCTCCGCGTCCACGATAAAACGCATCAGGCGGTGTACCGATTCGGGGTCCGTCAGCACTTCGCAGAACAGATCCGAGATTCCCCTGAGATGCACCGCCATGCAGAAAGGCCCCCGGGCCAGCTCGGGAAACATGACCTTCATGCGCCCGTCGGCTACTTCGTTCATGACTTCATAAAACTCGTGAACCCTGGGCATCAGGCCGCTGGTATAAAAATCCGGCGGCCTTAGTCTCTGGATATCATCAAGGGACTGCAGGACCGGACCTTTTATCCATCCCTCTTTATGCTCCTGCCATTCAACCTCGCTGCCGAAGAGGCTCAGCTCGGTAATGACTCCGAACCAGATATAGAGTTCATCGGTGTAGACATAGTTGTCCCGATACATCTCATGGTGCTTCAGATTTCGCAGCAACTGGAACTCCATGTGAGTATACGGATCACTATAATAGTCAATCAGATTAGTATTTCCTGTGAGCTTGCGCCACAGGGAAATATCCAGCTCCACGACAAAAGGAACAGTCTCACCACTTCTTGAGGGCACAAAACCTCTTGGTTTGTCGCGGTTCCATCCGCCGTGTTCTTTCCACAAGGAAGCGTTCTGCAGGTTACGGGGACTGTTCACAATCTCCAGATATCTGTCCATCAGATCCCGAATGGTACGGACCCTCTCTCCCGATATCATAAAACGCTCTTCCTTGTGTCCATACAGCTAATTCTTGATCTGTTTATTGAACTTGTTAAGGAAAATAACAAAGACCACTGCCAGCACCAGGAAAACGAGGCTGTCAATTTCCGTGAAAAAGATCAGCGGGTTGTTCTCTGAAATGGAAAGGACCCGGCGAAAGTATTCCTCGAACAAGGGACCCAGCAGCACAGCCAGGATAAACGGTACAACAGGGTATTTCTGGGCTCGCAGAAAAAAGACCAGCACCCCCACTCCAAGGGCCACGAACATCTGAAACACCGTATAGGTCGATGCAAATGCACCGGTCAGGGAAATGGCAGCGATGCTCGAATAGAGAACCAGGCGGTTAATCTTTACAATCTTGATATAGTAGGGCCCGAGCAGAAAGAGAGACAGAGGTATCAGAACGACCGCCGCGAACAGCAGCGCCGCGTACATGGGAGCCACCAGGTAGAGCTGCTTGGAGAGGATCTCCGGACCGGGAATAACACCGTAGACCATCAGTACACCGAGAACAATGGCGGTCACGCCGTCACCGGGAATACCGAAGGTAAGCATCGGCACCAGAGCTCCACCGCAGACCGCGTTATTGGCTGCTTCGGCGCAAGCGATTCCCTCGTAATGACCTGTACCATAGAGCTCCGGATGTTTGGAAGAACGTTTGCCCTCCGCATAGGAAACAAAGGCCCCCATGCTGCCGCCGGCCCCGGGAAGGACGCCGATAAAATAGCCGATTACTGCGCTTTTCAAGTAACGCCAGATTCCCACGGACTTAACCTGCTCCCAGGGAGGCAGGAAATCACGCCGCTTGATCTTCAGTCCCGAGGCCTCATCGGACATACGTTTAAAATCGGCGTTGCTGATGGTCGACTGGGTCAGAAGTTCTGCGATGGCGAAGGACCCGATTATTACCGGGACAAAATCAAAACCGTCCAAAAGGGCCACAGTACCGAAGGTAAAGCGCTGGGTGGGGCGGACGACACCCATGCCAAAGGTTGCCAGGGCCAGTCCCAGGATGATCATGAAGGCGGACTTGGGCCAGCGCTTTCCATCCAGGGAAGCTATTACAATAAAGGCGAACAGGATAAGCGAAGCCTTTCCGGGAGTACGGATCATCAGGGCAAGTTTCATTGCCAGAGGCGACACGGCAATCAGCAGCAGCACGCCGATGGTACCGCCGATGGCCGAGGCCAGGGTCGCGTGGCCCAGGGCCCGGGCCCCGAGGCCCTTCTTCATCATTTCGTGGCCGTCAAGTCCGGTCATGGCCGCAGAGGGCGCGCCGGGAATATTTATGGTTATCGCGGTTATACTGCCGGAGTACATTCCTGCCATGTAAATACCCATGCACATAAAGAGCGCCGCGTTCATGGACATACTGTAGGTCATCGGCAGCAGCAGTACGATGGCCAGAGTGGCGGTCAAGCCGGGAATCGATCCGAAGATTACCCCCACGCCGAATCCTATCACAAGGGTGAACAGGAGTATGGGATCGGCCAGAAGGGTGAAGGACTGCAGAATTTGCGTAAAAGTTGACATTGTTTCTTCTCCCTTGTGCTACAGAATAAGACCAAAGAAGATCTTATCAAACTGGACTTTGAAGATTACCGCGTACAGCAGATAAATGACCGCGGTAACAATTACCGAGTAGATGAATTTTCTGAGAAGCTGACGGACCTCATCGTCAAAAAAAACCATGAACAGGAAAACATATCCCAGCATGGCGGGAATGAGACCGATATAATAGAAAGCAACAATATAGGCAAACGAGACAATCGAAAGAATGAACGGCGTCGAAACAACCTTGAAAGGTTTCTGTTCAGCTCCTCCGTGTTCCTCCCTGACTTCCTGAACCGCGTCGAAAAGGATCTTCGCCCCCAGGGGAATGCCTAACAGCCCCAGGATGAGGGGAAAGAAGGCTTCTCCCGTCTTGTTCCCCACGAAGAACGTCCCCATTTCAATAGCCAAAGTCAGATAGCCCATCATGGCCAGCAGCATTACCGCCGGCACTACAACTTTCGCGCGCAGATACGGACTGCGGATTTCCATATATGACCTTCCTCTGTTTCAGGATAATTATGCAGACAGCGCCCCATAAGGGGGCGCCGTTTTCTCTTATCTTTTACATACGATGCGGCAGGCTTATTCGATTATACCCTTGGCCCGCATACCGTCCAGAGTCTTGAAGTTTGATTCCATCAGGTTGCGTACAAAGTCGCCCGCCTTGTCCTGACCGTACCAGGTGGGGGTAACACCTACAGAAAGGGTCCAGTCCCGGAAATCCTTGGAATGCTGGGCGTCGTAGTAGTATTTTTCCAGGGTGTCAAGCACGTCCTGGGGAGTTCCTTTGGGAGCGACGATAGCGATAAAGCTGCCGATCTCCATTTCAGGATTGCCCTGAGAAGCGATGGTCGGAACATCAGGATAGGTTTCGTTCTGTTCCAGGGAGTATTCAACAAGGCCCTTGACGGCACCGGATTTGAGTACCGCCGCGAAATCCCCCAGGCTGGTAATGACAGCATCACATTCGCCGCTCAGCAGGGCTTCCCGCTGGGGTCCCGCGCCCTCAACGTATTCGATCTGCTGGAACTTGACACCGTAAACCTCTTCCATCTGGGTCGTTATCATCGAAGGCCGTCCGCCGATTGCGGTAATCCCGATTCGCAGCTTGCCGGGATTTGCCCTGGCAGCATCAATGAACTCCTTATAGCTTTTCCACGGAGCATCGGCTTTTACCATCAATGCGTCGGCTTCCTGGGTTACGACGCAGATAATCTCAAGATTGTCTATGTCGTACTGGGGAATAAGCTTGTAGTATACCGCACCGACTACCGCACCATAGGTGAGGTTCCCGATGGTATATCCATCATTACGGGCGCGCATAACGTCGAAAGGACCTTCCGCCTCGCCTTTTCCGGGCTTGTTAATTACGGGAATGGTTACATCCACGGATTTCTCTATAATGGACGCCAGTTTACGGTTAATCGTATCCGTACCGCCACCGGCACCGCCGTTACAAATAAACTGGATATCCTTGCTGGGATAGGCCTTCTCCTGTCCGCCCTCGGCAAAAAGAGCGACAACCAGAAGCATTGCCAGTCCGATAACCAGAAGCTTCACGACATTCTTGTTCATACCAAAATCTCCTTCGTTCCTAAATAACGGGCCGAAATGGTCCGTTTAAAAAAACTGTCCGATTATTCTCTGGACGGTTTTTTTAAACACAAATCCCCTCTATAGTCCATTTGTATTCAAATTGTATACCGACGTTTTTCAGCTGTCAATTAAAATTATTCAGTTATCTGAACAATATTCAAACCTGAGCCGTTACCAGCAGGTGCACAGAGCCTCTATGTTCTCCAGCGAGACATCCACCCCCGCAACACTCTGTCCAATCAGCCCTCCGCCGTTTACCGTGAGAAGATCCTTCATCCTGGCGGCACACTTTCGGATTTCTGAGGGGCCCTGAAAGGCCAGGACATTCTGACGATCGATTTCGCCCCAGAAGCAGATCTTTCCTTTAAAGTTTCTGCCGATCTCTTCAAGGTCCATAATCCAGAGCTGGCTGTTGACAGCATCAACGCCAAGGTCGATCCATTCCTTGTATAAATCATATACATAGCCATCGCTGTGGAAGAACACGTATTTTCCCCTGGCTTTGATTTTTTCGATGAGGTCCTTGTAAACCGGTTTGAAAATCGAGACAAAATCCCGGGGAGAGATAAGCAGGCTGATCTGGGACCCCCAGTCCTCGGTAAAAAAGATCCCGTCCACATCCTTCTCAAGCCAGTAATCGAGATAGAAATCAAAATATTCGGAAATTTTATCCCGGAAAACAAACAATTCCTGTTCCTTCATTCCTATATCCATGAACAGGTTTTCCGTGCCCCGGACAAACTGCATGCGCTGAAAAGGCTCGACCTTGCCGCCGACAACAAAACGCCTGTTATTCCGGGAGATTCTGATTTTCTCCTCCACAACGGCATCGTTGCGTCTCCATTCGGATTTCAGCCATTCATAGGGGGGAGAGAATTTTTTTACATCCGTCAGGTCTTTCAGGACGGGTTCTTTGACCTCCCCGACCATGCCATCCGCCAGCACCAGCCATGAGCTTCCCCAGGTGTCGGTATAGCGTCCTGCCGTGGTGGAACGGCTGTAGAAGTTTCTGTCCCCGGGACCGGCGATAAGATCAATATCGTTCGGATATTTCCGGATGAGCCCGGCAAGCTGTTCACCATATCTTTGCCTGGTTGCCTGGTGAAACCAGAGGTTCAAAGGAATATGATCCGGATTGCCGAAATGTAATGCCGCAACTACCCTTTCTCTGCTTGTCATAAACACATCCAAATATTTTTTGTATTCAATATGTATACAGCTTAGGTGCGTATTGTTTATTCCGTATATAAAATAGTGTTGATTTCTGGTAATTTTTTACAGACAGGCGCTTATGTGTATCTCCCAGGGAACATCGAGATCCCACAAACTCCGGACAGTCTGCTCCGCCTCCCGGGCGCTGGAGGGACACTCAATCCGGCGCATGTGCCGTGCCTTCCGCAGGTTTCCGGAAAGAGAAAAACCGCTCCTGCTGCAACGTGCGACAAAAGAGGTGCCGCCGGCCTCTCCGACGCCCCTTGCCAGAGAAAAGGCCGTCGCGGCGGCGGGCCCGCAATCCACCACCTGGACTTTTTCGGTATTTCCGTATGCCCCGGGAAAGCTGCACAGCCGGCCTCCTTCGGTAACGGAAAAAATAACCTTCCGAGCCTCTCCCGGCACCTCCTCTATTCCCCGCAGGATTGCGGATATTTGTTCATGAAAAGCGGTCTCTGCAGAGCTGCTGTCTATACCTGATCGCAGTGCTGAGAATTCCGGGTCATCTTCAAGCGCCTGGGTGATAATCACAGACGGAATATCCCCTGATTCAGGAGGTTTCAGCTGGCTGAACCCCTCAGCAATGGCAGCGGCATTCATGAAGCGCACATTCCATCCGCAGGCAGCATACTTGTCGGCGATGAATCCCGCACCGGGACCGGACTCTACAACAAAGGCGATGAGTTTTCCCAGGCGAAGTTTGACGCTCCTGATTGCGGCTTCCCAGACTCCTCCCAGGAACTGATCGGTATCGGACATACAGCAACAGGTACAGCTCTTCCCGCCTTGAAGAGAAGCTTCAAAGGCGACTCCCGCTGCAAATCCCAGAGCGCTGTGAGGGCGGCGCATGATTGGACTGCCGGGGGTCTTCCCCGGATCGCGCTCCCCGATTTCCCGATACAGGGCATGAAGTGCCGACCTGCTGAAGGAGCTGGACCAGATTACCCGTGCCGGATTCACTCTGAACAGAAGCGCGGCAATTTCAAGATGGCTGAGAGAGCGGTCAGGTCTGTTCTGTAAAACACAGCTGCGAACTTCGCCCGCAATTTTCTGCAGCTCAGAGAGGGACAATTCGCTCTTAGCTACCATGGCCCGCCCTCCCGGGAAGAAAGATGCTCCGACGGGGGAAATCCCGCCGGAGATTCATAAAGACTCTACATCGTACTGGGCAACCAGAGAGCAATCTGCGGATAGGCAATCATTAACAGGAGTACGACCATGACAATAAAGACGTAGGGTATCATGCCTCGTATGATGTCGTTGGTGCTTATACCCAGTTCCGGCTTTGCCGCTCCTTTCAGGAAAAACATGGCATAGGCAAAGGGAGGAGTAAGGAAGGACATCTGCAGGTTGACGATTACCATCATTGCAAACCAGAGAGGATCAAATCCAAGCTTGGGAATAATCGGCGCAAGAATCGGTACCATTACAAAGATAATACCAATCCAGTCGATGAATGCCCCCAGAATAAAACAGATGACCATGATCATCGTGAATACAACCCAGCGTCCCCCGGGGAAGCCGAGGATAAAATCTTCTACAACAGCCCCGCCGCCTGCACTCAGAAAAACGCTTACGAAGGTTGTGGACGCACTGGCGATAAGCAAAACCATACCCGTCAGCTTGATCGTGGAAAGAGCCACATCCATCAGGACCGGAATCGTCAGCCTGCGATAGGCTAGAGTCAGAAGGGTGGCGACTACGGCTCCTACGGCAGCTGCTTCAGTGGGTGCTGCGACACCGAAATAGATGGCCCCCAGCACCGAGAGAATAAGAATCGCCGTGGGAGCGACGGTCTGCAGAACGAGCATGCTTTTGTGGTAGAAGGAATCTCTCCGTTCCTCGACGGGTACAACCGGGGCAAGGGAGGGCTTCATCAGGCAGCGTATGGTTATATAGACCATATACAGGCCGGAAAGCACCAGTCCCGGTACAAAGGCCGCCATAAAGAGCTTGCCCACGGAAATCCGGGCTACCGGCCCATAGACTATCAGCATGATACTTGGAGGGATAAGGATACCCAGGGAGCCCCCCGCGCATATTGCCCCGGTGGCCAGGCCTTTGTCGTAACCGCGCTCGATCATGGCCGGAAGAGCCACCAGAGTCAGCATGGTTATCGATGCAGCAATAATACCTACACTGGCCGCCATTACCGTTCCAATTATTATACTGACAATGGCCAGCCCCCCGCGGAACCCTCCGAACCAGAGGTAGAGGGCTTTATACATCCTCTCCGCGATACCCGACTTTTCCAGCATATTTCCCATGAATACGAAGAGAGGCACAGCCATCAGGCCATAATCTGTGACGATAGCGTATACCCGGCTGTAGATAAGATCGAAGGAGTTCGGCCCGAAGAGCAGGAAGCCGGTTATGACCCCCACCCCGCCGATGGGAATGGCCAGGGGAAAGCCGGTCAATACCCCTACAAAAAGGGCTCCGAACATGATAATCGTTATTGTCTCAGGGCTTAATTGTGCAAACGCGCCAATCATATCAGTTCCCTCTTTTTGATCAGGTAGTACAGATCACAGGAAAACTGGGCCAGACACTGCAGCCCGAAAAGGATGAACCCCAGCAGAAGGGCCGTGCGGAACGGGGCCGCCGGGGGCAGCCAGCTGCTCTCGATCATCTTTTCGCCGGTCTGCCAGGCGCGAATCGTCCATTTTGTCCCTACCCCTATCAGCACGAATACCAGGGGAAACAGCATCAGCAGCGACATGATAACGTCGATCAAGGCCTGCCCCCTGCGGGGAACCAGGGCATAGATAACATCCACCCGCACGTGCCCGCCCAGCTTGTGGGTATACCCCCAGCCGCAGGCGCCGATTGTTCCAAGCAGCATTTTTGAGGTTTCCAGCGCCCAGACAGTCGGGGAATTGAAAACATAGCGCATGGTTACCTCGGTAAACAGAACAAGAACCAGGGCCATTACCAGATACTTTATGAACTGTCCGGTTGCCTCGCTCAATGCAAAGACTGAACGGGCAAAACCGCGGACAATGGCCCAGTCATTTTCCAGGGCTTCTTTTCCCATCGGATAACTCCTGTAAGACTCCCTGCCGGCTCTGACTGATCCGGCAGGGGTTATTTGGTTAAGTGCTACTTTATGTCGAAACGTTCGCAAACCTCTTTCCAGGCCATGGCACTGTCATAGATTCGCTTGTAATTGGGATCCTTGGCAGACTCTTCCTGGAAATACTCCAGGGATTTCTCGTTCAAGAGATCGATAATGTCCTGGGGAACCGGTTCCACGATGGTTCCGGCGTCGATATATTTCTGCACTGCTTCCACATCACGGTTTACCGACTCGGTGTAGTACTCCCTGGCGATCTGGTCTGTCGCCATGGTAACAATTGTCTTGAGATTCTCCGGCAGTTTGTCCCAGGTATCCCCGTTGACATAGATACACTGGGTATCCGTAGGTGCCCGGGAAGGAGACAGGTACATATACTTCGCAACCTCGTGGAATCCCATATCCCAGTTCAGCGAGGGGTTGATGTATTCGAACCCGTCAATAACGCCTCTTTTCGCAGATTCATAAATCTCTCCCCCGGGGAGAAAGACCGGGGTCGCTCCCATTTTCTGGAAAATTGCGTTCAGCGCTGTAGTCCCGAGCCGTACCTTCCATCCCTTGATATCCGCAACAGACCGGAGGGGTTTGGTGGAGTGGGCCCAGACCTCAGCAGGGCTGAGAGTCAGGATACCGACATAGTGAACCCCCAGATCATCGTAAAGGTCCTGGGCTATTTTACGACCCTCCAGCTTCATCCACATCTCGAGCTGATTCGAGGTCAGTCCTCCCGGATACTGGGTAAAGAACACGGCGCCGGGAAGGTAGCCGATTGTCCAGCCCGGAGGTCCGTGAACCGCTTCCACAGATCCCGACATGACCGAATCAAACTCTTTTCCACCGGGAATAACCGATCCGGCGGTATACGGTGTAATAAGGAGCTGCCCGTCGGAAGCAATTTCAACCACCTCCGCGAAACGCTGAGCCGCTTCGTAGGTCCTGTCTCCGGCGGGAGCCCAGGACTGCAGCCTCCAGCGTATAACCTCCTTTTTAGGAGCCGCCGCTTCAGCCGTTGCATCCTCCCCTGAGGAACCGCCGCAGGCGATCAGCATACCGAAGGTCAATACGATGAGTATCAGGAAAACTATACCCCTCTGTCCTCTGTTCATTCCGTACCTCCTGGTCAATATAAAGCGCAAAGAAAATCTGCGCCTGAAGGTGGATATTCAAGAAGCGTACCAGCTGCAGCTCCACAGAAAGAGATTCGGGGAAAAACATCTTAAATGTTCAGCATCTTCTATCTTATTGACGGGTAAGTATTTAATTACCTGATAAACAGGCTTGCCAGGGTTATCGGTGCATATGCGCCCGTATACCGGGATATACAAGAAAGTACATGCTGTAAAAAACTGCAGCCGGTGCGGTATTCTCCGGCACTGTGCTGCGTATTTTCTTGTCGATTTTCCGGGCCCGTGCAATAATAGGTATAATGGATGCTTATGCGATCCTGCCGTACAAAGGCCTGGTGGAAATTGCTTCGGAAACCGGGAGAGAACTGAAACTCGACCTGAAGATTTTCGAGGGTGAAACCGAAGAGGCAATACCCTTCGCCATGGATGCCCAGAAACGGGGGGCGGACTGCATCATCAGCCGGGGGGGAACAGCCTCCATAATTGAACGGTATGTCAATGTTCCCATTGTACGGGTCCCGGTAAGTGAACTGGACCTCCTGCGAATTCTCTATCCTTTGAAAGGCCTGGACAGAAAGATCCTGGTTGTGGGCTTCAGAAACGCTGTATTCCGGGCCAGGTCCGCCGCACGGGTTTTAGGTCTTCAAATCCAGGAACTCCCGATCCCCTATGAGGCTGCCGACTATAATTTTGACCATATCAGACGCAGCGCGGAACACCTTATCCGCCATCACGGAATCGATACAATTATCGGGGATCAGACCGCCTTTATAAATCTCAGATCCTACTGCGAGAGTCAGTACCTGATAACATCCAGCAAGGATGATTTTCTCACAGCCCTCAGGAATTCACAGCTCCTGAACACGGATGGTCAGCGGGAACAGCAGGATCAGATCCAGGTCGTGTTGAATGCTGTGCAGGAGGGTATTATCTCTACCGACACCCATGGAAGAGTAACCAGCTTCAATATAAAGGCGGCGGAGATTTTCGGAATGGAACCGGGTATGGTGATAGGCGCCTCTCTGGATGAACTGGCCGGGTATTTCAGGGATTTCGAAGAACTGAAATCCACAATCTCCCTTACCCTTCGCAATGGAAACCCGGAGAGCATACAACTCTCCCGCCCGAAGGGCCCCGAGGTCTACGAGATCAATTCCGCCCCCCTGGTATCACAAAAGGGAATTCACGGGACAGTGACAACTATCATACGAAGCAGTCACGCTCATAGCGGTAAGAGCGCCGGGAATAAGCACCCATCTGCCGGAACATTCAACACTCATTACAGTTTCAAGGATATCCTGGGCAGGGATGAAGCCTTTGTACGTGTGCTGGCCGTCGCCCGGGCCTATACCATGACGGATGCCACAATCCTGATTGAAGGGGAAAGCGGTGTGGGAAAGGAGATGTTCGCCCAGAGTATTCACGCCTCGGGGCCAAGAAAAGAGGGTCCTTTCGTGGCGGTAAACTGTGCCTCCATACCTGAACCGCTTTTGGAGAGTGAACTCTTCGGCTACGAGCAGGGAGCATTTACCGGAGCCTCCAGGGCGGGACAGAAAGGACTCTTCGAGCTGGCCGACGGAGGAACTCTTTTCCTGGACGAAATAAGCGAGATTGATCAGAAAATGCAGATGAATCTTCTGCGGGTCCTGGAAGAACGCCGGATTCGCCGCATCGGATCAGACAGATTGCGGGATGTCGACGTTCGCGTAATAGCGGCTTCCAACAGGGACCTGCGTAAACTGATCGACGAGAACCATTTCCGCCCCGACCTTTTTTACCGTCTGAATCTGCTGAACCTTCATATTCCAGCCCTGAGGGAACGGAAAGCAGACATCCCCCTGCTGGCGGAACACTTTTTTACACAGTTCTGCAGACACTATGGCGGCAAGGAGGTGCGGCTTACCGAGGATATCCTCAACAGACTGCGCTGCTACCCCTGGCCGGGGAACATACGGGAACTGAAAAACATAATGGAACGGACGGCTCTTACCATAGCCACCCGCTGCCTGGAGCTTTCCGATCTGGAAATCATCACCCGGGAGCTGAACAACAGTCTGAGTTCCCGAAGCTCCCGGATAAATGAACTGTCCTTCTGCGGAACCCTGAACACGATAAAACACCAGGCCGCCGAATCAGCACTGCAGGCGGCAGGATACAATAAAAGCCATGCCGCCCGGATGCTGGGTATAGACCGGTCAACCCTGGACCGGCTGCTGGATCCCAGGGACTGATTATCCGATCTCAGTCCCTGGTCAGACTGCGGTATTTGATTCTGTGGGGAATAAGGGCAGTCTCTCCAAGGCGTTCTATACGGTCGTTTTCGTATTCGCTGTAGTTGCCGTTAAAGAAGGTGACCCTGCTGTCGCCCTCGAAGGCCAGAATGTGGGTCGCGATACGGTCCAGAAACCAGCGGTCGTGGCTGATGACCATCACGCAGCCGGGAAAGAGCTCGATGGCGTCCTCCAGGGCCCGCATGGTGTTGACGTCCAGGTCGTTGGTGGGCTCATCCAGGAGCAGTACGTTTGCCTCCTCCTGAAGCATCAGGGCGAGCTGTACGCGATTTCTCTCTCCTCCCGAGAGGATCCCCACCTTTTTCTGCTGGTCGGCACCGGAAAAATTGAACTGGGCCACGTAGGAACGGCTGTTGATTTCCCGGTTCCCCAGTTTCATGTTCTCCCGCCCGCCGGTTACCATTTCGAATATCGTTTTGTCCGGGTCCAGCTTTTCCCGGGTCTGGTCCACGTAGGCAAGCTTCACGGTCTCCCCGAGGCGGATATCTCCGGAATCCGGGTTCTCCTGGCCGATAACCATGCGGAAAAGAGTGGTTTTTCCTGCTCCGTTGGGACCGATAATCCCCACCACCCCGCCGGGGGGAACGGAAAAGTTCATGTCGTCCACGATGATTCGTGAATCGTAGGATTTGCGTACCCCCTGGCATTCTATTACGATATCCCCCAGCCGAGGTCCCGGGGGAATAAAGAGCTGAAGCTCCTTCTGCCGTTCCCGGGTCTCCTGATTCAGCAGCTGCTCGTAATGGTTCACCCTGGCCTTGCTCTTGGCGGCCCGGCCCTTGGGGCTCATCCTGATCCATTCAAGTTCCCGCTGCAGGGTTTTCTGCCGGGCGGTCTCCTGTTTACTCTCGTTGGCCAGCCGGTTCTGCTTCTGTTCCAGCCAGGAGGAGTAGTTCCCCTTCCAGGGGATACCTTCCCCCCGGTCCAGCTCGAGGATCCAGCCCGCGACATTGTCCAGAAAGTAGCGGTCGTGGGTTACAGCGATTACGGTTCCCTGGTATTCATGCAGATGGTGCTCAAGCCAGGCGACGGTTTCAGCATCCAGATGGTTTGTCGGCTCGTCAAGCAGAAGGATATCGGGCTGCCGCAAAAGCAGGCGGCACAGAGCGACCCGGCGCTTCTCTCCCCCCGCCAGGGGTCCCACCTTCTGATCCGCCGGAGGACAGCGCAGGGCGTCCATGGCCATCTCCAGCCGGGAATCCAGGTCCCAGGCGTTACGGGTATCCAGAAGCTCCTGGACCTCCCCCTGCCGTTCAAGGAGCTGGTTCATCTCTTCGTCGCTCATCTCTTCGGCAAAGCGGGTATTTATCTCGTCATATTCCTTCAGAAGATCAACGGTCTCCTGTACTCCCTCTTCAACCACCTGGCGGACAGTCCTTTCCGGATCGAGCCGGGGTTCCTGTTCCAGATACCCGATGGTATAGCCGGGGGAAAGCATAGCCTCACCGTTAAAATCCTTGTCCACTCCGGCCATGATCTTCAGCAGGGTACTTTTTCCCGAACCGTTCAGCCCCAGAACACCGATCTTGGCGCCGTAGAAATAGGAGAGGGATATATCCTTGAGGATCGGCTTTTTATTAAAGCTTTTACTGACCCGGACCATCGAATAGATTATCTTGTTCTCTTCTGCCATGGGTATATTCTACCCCATGAGGGAATTGTGTTCAATGAGACTCAGGGCTGCTCCCGGAAACACCACGCATAAAAAAGCATTGACATATAATGAATGATTCATTTACAATCTCTATAAGATAGAGCCTATGAATGCACGATTAAAAGCTATATATGAATCAGCAAGCACATTGTTCATCAGGCAGGGATACTCACGCACACAAATCAGCCACATAGCACAAGCAGTCGGCGTATCAGTGGGAACGATATATCATGACTTTTCCGGTAAAAAAGAGATTATGCAATTTGTGCTGAAATGTACAATAGAGCCGGATTTCATGGAGAAAAATCTGAAACGGCCCATAAACGAAGAAGCGTTTGAAGGTTTGGAAAGGGAAATAGAAGAGACCTTTACTACTGTACTGCGGGATTTTTCGGAACGATCTGCACGGCCGGAGACATCTTTTTCAGCATTCATTTCTGACGCATTTGACCTGGTTGCCCGGTATGCAGCAGGTCTTCTGTTCATCGAGAAGAACCAGTATGAATTTGAAAAACTGGCCGGATACTACAGAGATTTTCGAAATCGTTTTTTTGAGACCATGACATTTTATTTTAACCGGTATATTGAAAGAGGAGTTATTAGAAAACCGCATTTCCCTCAATATGCAGTAACCCATATTATCGAAACTATAACGTGGTGGGGAATGGATATCCGGTACTCTGCGTTCAACCAGCTTGATATATCGAAAGAACAGGCCAGGGAGGTTGTTTTAGACAACCTGGTTCCTGCGTATGCACGTACACACGCGGGAAAATAAACAATTTTTCATCGGCAAATGAATGAATAGTTCATTTACAAAAGAGAGGAAATATGATTGGGAGTCTTCAGAAAAGCAGGGTACTAAAAATAGGTATTACCGTGTTTGCCGTTCTGTCTGTTGTTGCTGTTTCGTTTTTTGGTGTTTCATGGATATCAGAACCTGCTAATCAGCTTGTTTTCAGAAAATGGATAGAGAAGATAGGGCCGATAGGCTGGGTCGTCGTTGCGCTTATGCAGTTTATGCACATAGTAATTGCTCCTGTACCGGCAGAGCCTGTCCAGATACTCTCCGGTACACTGTACGGAGCATGGGGGGGGTATAGTCCTTAATATTCTGGGCTCAATCCCGGCTTCAATGCTGGTGTTCTGGATAGGGAAAAGGTATGGAAAACATTTCTTATACAAGCTGTTTGGAAAAGAAAAGATTGAACGCATACACGTTCTTCACCAGCCGGATAAACTGGAAATAGCAACGGTTATTATTATGCTGTACCTGCTGCTCCAAAGGATATCATCTCCTATGTCTGTGGTGTAAGCGGTATGAAAATGTCCCGATTTGTTGTAATTGCGACATTGGCACGAATTCCTGCCAACCTGATGTGCACAATGGCAGGTGCCTCGCTCCAGGAAGGAAAATGGAAGCTGGCTACTGCGATTTCCGTATTAATGGTAGTGATCGCGTTTATTGGTATAAAAATGAAGGATAAAATCCTCAGCGGACAAAAGAATAAACAATATGGAGACGCGAGAACTCAAAAGAAGGTTCTGCTTTCGGAAGGCTCGAGCTTGACATCACGTGAAACGCTTACATCCTTGTGCAACAGCGGGTATATCATTGATATCTTGACATCGGCAAAAAGACCCATGACTTTGTTCAGCAAATGGAAGAACAAACTTATTTTTACATATAATGTCAATGAGAACCCTCATGAATATCTTACTCATGTATCAAAACTCATAAATTCCGGGGCATATGAAGCTCTCATTCCCACTCATGAAACGGCATGGCTTTTTTCAGAGGGACGCCGTTATTTTTCATCAGAAAATGTATTGCCCGTCGCAGCACCAGCTTCATTTCACATGGTACAGAGCAAAATTTCATTTGCTGAACTTGCAGATTCCTTATGTATACCGCATCCCCGCTGGAATATAGTACATGCAAATATGGCGGTTGAGGTATCATGTCCCTATTGGATAAAGGATGAGTATGGAACTGCCGGGTGTTCTGTATATAAAGTATCAAATGCAAGGGACAAGAAAAAAATAGCAGACATGCTCCTGGCCGGTAAAAACCGATTAATGGCTCAGGAGCACATTGAGGGTAGATACGGACAGGTACAGGCTGTATTTAATAAGGGAAAAATGCTTGCGGTGCACACATCCATGCAGCGTGGTTCCGGGGCAGGCGGTTCCGCCGCGGCACGGATCAGTGTGCAGTATCCTGAAGCACAAAAATATATGGAAGTTCTCGGTACTCACCTTGCATGGCATGGAAGCATAACCCTCGATTTTATTGAAAAAAACGGCGTACCCTATTTTATTGAATGTAATCCGCGAATGATTGAGCCGGCAAATGCAACGCAGGCAGGCATAAATTTCCCTGAACTCCTGATAAAGATTTCTTCAGGAGGAGAGCTGCCGCAAACAATACTGACAGGTCGTTCGGGGGTGAAAACACATAGTATAATGGCTCTTTTATTAGGCTCCGCAGAAAAACGGAACAGTAGAAAACACCTGATGAAATTGCTTTTTTTAAGCGTTATGCGGAAAGATTTTTTTGCAGAAAGTACAGAAGTCTTGACTCCTGTCGGCAAGGACCCACAGAGTATCATTCCGTTGTTGGCCGTATTTGTACGGCTTCTTATACATCCCCAAAATGTATATTCAATTAAACAAAATACTATTGATAATTACTGCGTGTTTCCTGAAACTGTCAACGCGATAAGGAGAATTAATACTTAATTGCCCTGGGTCTTTAATTTTCCGCCTGCGAAAGACTTCGTTTGCTTCTGTTACAACAGAAACCCGAAATACCCGAAAAGGAGGCCGAGGCAGATCAGAAGCACGCCCCAGAGGGGGGAATGACGATAGTATTTACCCATCAAAACCAGGGACTTGGGGAATATGACCACCGACAGACCGCCGAGAAGCATGAGCCATCCGAAAATCGTAACCAGGACAGTCCAATCCCCTACCCAGAGATTATGGTACCCCACGAGTACCAGCCCGGTAATGACCCCCAGGGATCCGGCAATGAAAGTCAAAGCCGGGGATTCACGAAAATCCTCTGCAATTTCGGAAAAATCCAGCCGCCCGATGAGCACAGCAGAGCCCCCCGCAGCAAAGATCACCGCAAGTATCCTCGCAACAAGTATCGAGAGTTCCATAAACAGCCTCCTCCGGGTGATTACGCAACCCGGGTATATATCCAAAATAGCGGTAATCCGGGTACCGGTCAAATAATCACCTGGTGTTCAGAACCGTGGGGATGAATATCCAGTAAACACCGAACAGGCAAACATTTATTCATAACATAGTAATTTTTACAGGTATTTTTCGGGTTTCCCGGCATTCATCGACTCTCGGTCTGGCGCATCCCCACGATCCTGAACACTGACCTTCACTTACACAGCCCGAGGCCGTATATTATGAGTAAGTCAATTCTGGGAGAGTAGCATGGATTTAGGTTTGAAAAACAAAAAAGCCCTGGTAACAGGTGCAAGTTCCGGGCTCGGGTTCGCCGCTGCTTCGGTTCTTGCGAAAGAAGGTGCGGAACTCAGCATTGTCTCCCGCAGCGAAGAACGGATTCAAAAGGCCGCCCGATCAATTGTGGCAGATTCAGGTGCAAAGGTCGCCGCTTTGACGGCGGACCTTCGAAACGCCGGAGACATTGAAAAACTTAAAGAAACTGTGGGAGAAACGGACATCCTGGTGGTCAGTACCGGAGGTCCTCCCGGAGGATCCCTGGATTCCTTTGGGCCCGGGGAGTGGAAAAAGCAGTACGAGGGACTCTTCGAGAGTGTTCTGCGCCTTTCATCGGCCTTTGCCCCCGGGATGCGTCGTCGCGGCTGGGGAAGAATGGTCTATATCACCTCGGCGACTATTCTCAATCCCAAGCTGAACATGGCTTTCAGCAACGCGATTCGGGCCGGGATAGCAGGCCTCGCCAAAAGCCAGGCCCTTGAATGGGGAAAGGACGGAGTCACCATCAACTGCGTTGCCCCGGGACTCTTTGCCACCGACAGGCTGCGGGAGCTTTTCGAGCCCATGGCCAGAGAGGCGGGAATGGAGCTTGAAGAGTACCTCAGGAAAAAGGGCGATGCCCTGCCTGTACGGCGGATCGGACGCCCGGAAGAGATGGGAAGCCTTATCGCCTACCTGGCCTCGGAACTCTCCGGGTACATGAACGGCCTTGTACTGCCCATCGACGGCGGTCAGCATCTTTAGGGAGCCTGAGGTGGTACGTTTTATTACGAAGACCCGGGAAAAAAGCCGCGAAGAGGCTGTTGTTGACGTCTTCAACGAAACCCCCGGAGGGTCCGGTTTCTGCAGCCGCGGGGTGCAGGACGGCGGCAGTACCGTGGGATACGAGCTTGTGGACCTGCAGAGCCGCACAACGGTTCCCTTCGCATGGCTCTCTGATAAGCTCCCCCCCAACTGGAACGAGGAACTTCGTCACGGAAAATTCAGTTTTTCCAGGGAGGGTTTCGCCTTCGCCGGAGACATAATCGAAGGGGCCATCCGGGAGGGGGCGAAGGTGCTGCTCCTGGACGAAATCGGCAAACTGGAGCTGAAGGGAAGCGGCTTCGCGCCTCTTCTGCGACAAGCTCTCGATTCCGGATCCGATCTGGTAATAGGATGCAGGAAAGTCAATATCGAACCCATCAAGTCGGAATTCGGGATATCCTGACCCCGCATGTATCGGGTACCTGTCCCGCAGGTTAAACCGGGTCTTTTCAGGCGCTCAGAACTCTTCGAATTCGTCGTCGGAAATATCCGGCATCTCCTTTGATTGGGGGTCCCCATGAAAAAGGGTGATTCCTGATTCTCCCGAAACAGGCTCGAAGTCCGGAACCGTCCGGGAACTCTTTTTTGCCGTATTTGACTCCTTCGCTCTGGAAGGCTTCGGCTCTTCCTTGCCTGAGGGCGAAACCGCCGGTGGCGGGGCGATCCTTTTCTGGTCCCGAATCTCTTTTTTCCCCCGGAGCCTGAAAAAGCTGAGGACCTGCTGCAGCTCTTCCGCATGACCTGAGAGAACCTCTGAGGTCGCAGCCAGCTCTTCCGACGCTGAGGCATTCTGCTGAACCACGTTTTCCAGCTGCATCAGGGCATTGTTGATCTGCTCAGCCCCTGAACTCTGCTCCGCGCTGGAAGCGCTGATCTCCTGCACAAGGTCTGCGGTCTTCCTGATTTTCGGCACCATCTTTTCGAACATATTCCCGGCCTTTTCCGCCACCGCGACACTGTGCCGGGAGAGGTCCTCGATTTCACCCGCCGCCTTCTGACTCCGCTCCGCCAGTTTGCGGACCTCCGTCGCGACAACCGCGAAACCCTTGCCCTGCGCCCCGGCCCTGGCAGCTTCGATAGCGGCATTGAGGGCCAGCAGGTTGGTATTCCTGGCGATCTCCTGAATTATCGATATCTTCTCGGCGATGGACTTCATGGCACTAACCGTCTCCTGCATCGCTCTCCCCCCCTCTTCCGCATCCAGGGCGGAGGATTTTGCTATGCTCTCGGTCTGGGATGCGTTATCGCTGTTGTGACGGATACTGGCGCTCATCTCTTCCATGGATGCCGATACTTCTTCCGTCGAGGCAGCCTGCTCCGTAGACCCCTGGGAGAGAGACTGGGCCGCATCGTTCACCTCCTGGCTTCCCGAGGAGACCGAATCCGCCGCCCGGTAAATCCTTCCTGCAATCTCCGTAAACTGCCCGGCCAGAGTGTTGAAGGCCCGGGAGAGGGTACCGATTTCATCCTTTCTGGAAAGATCGCGCTTTGGAAGCCTTCCGGTCAGGTCTCCCCGGGCGAGGACACGGGCGTGCCCGGTCAGGGTGCCCAGGGGCTTGAGGGTGGTACCGGTTACAACACTCAGGAGTACGGCGAGGATAACTGTTCCCACGAGCCCCAGAATAAGCCCGATTCTGCTTAAGTCCCCGGCTTTCGCAGTGATGATCCCTTCATCGATCTCGATAAATACTGTCCAGCCGTTCTCGGCGCTCCCGTGAAGACTGATTATGCGGCGCCCCTTGTTCTCGTAGCTGAACGCCTCACTGTCGCCGTTTTCAAAAAAATCCCGTACCGGTGGATAGCCGGAATAGTCGACAAGCTCAGTACCCTGCACCTTCCCGGGGTCTATGTGGGCAATCAGGTTCCCTTCCTGATCGATTATAAAGGCATTACTGTTCTCCGGAGCATTCTCCAGCACAATCCGGGAGAGTTCGGCCAGGGTTGAGGCAAGGAGCAGAACGCCGGAAACGGAGTTTCCTCCGTCGGGATGAAATATGGGAAATCCGTATGCCACCGCAGGAACCGGAGGTACCAGGGACCTCCCCATGAGGACCTGCCGGCTGACCTCCTTGCCGGCCATGGCTTCCTTGAAGTAGAGCCTGTCCGCGCGGCTGCCGCTGCCCCGCTCTCCGGTCTCCGTGATAAAGACATCACCCTTCGCATCGATTGAGTATAGAGTGTATATATAGTCTTTCAGAGCGGTGAAGGTTCCGGCGAAGGCTTCGGCATGCCCCTTCTCCTCCATTCGGCGTACAGCCATATTACCCGCCGTGGCCCGGGCAGAGCGTATGATCATCTCCTCCCAGCGCCGGGTGTCCCGTACCGTGGCGGATACAGCCATGCGTATTTCCTGCAAGGCCCCGTCCAGAAGCATTGCACGCGCCCGGAAGGTTACCACCCCCACAAGAATGCCGATGATAAGCACCGCCGTAACGGCGGTCAGCAGTGTGAGGCGGGTCCGTATCTTCATATTTTCCTCTCCTCGCGAATATCCCCAGACGTTTAAACAGCGTGTCTTTGGGGACAATCTTAACTGTAGTAGAGCTGTCTCATGCTGTCAAATTTCAGTCCCTTGACTACCCTACCCGGGTATAGTATATTCATGACATGATGAATCAGAAACAAAAAGAGGATGTTCAGCGGCGGCTCGGCAAAATCGAGGGTCAGATCCGCGGAATATCCAAAATGGTCGAAACCGATCGCTACTGCATGGATATCCTGTCCCAGGTGCGGGCTGTAGTTTCGGCAATACGAAAAGTGGAAGATCTTATCATGGATCAGCATCTGCACACCTGCGTGGCCGACAGCATGCGCCACGGGGACGAGGCGGACCAGAATGAAAAAATCGCCGAAATTATGGATATGCTCTCCAGATTCCGGCGCATCGGCTAAACTCAGGAGGAGGAAATTATGGCCAAAAAGATCGAACTGAACATCGAAGGAATGAGCTGCGGACACTGTGTAATGGCTGTTACCACCGCCCTTGAACAGGGGGAGGGGGTCAAAAAGGCCAAGGTGAATCTGAAAAAGAAGAGGGCCACGGTTACCGGGGAAGATACCCTTGATCCCGAAGTGCTGGTTAATCTGGTCAAGGAAACGGGATACGAGGCATCCCTGGCCTGAGGTCGGGGACAGGAAAGATAAAGAGAGGAATTATGTCGGAGCGAGCTGAATACGCCGTTGAAGGAATGACTTGTGCAAGCTGCGTATTGAACGTGGAGAAGGCGCTTAAGAAGGTTCCGGGGGTTGAGACGGTCAGTGTCAACCTCTCGGACAAGAAGGCGGTAATCACCTACAAAGAAGGTGATGAGGCATCCTTCAAGAAAGCGGTTGCAAACGCGGGCTATAAACTCAACACCATGGAAGAGGCGGAAGAGAAGGAGCTGGAGCACCTCAAGAGGGAAAAACGTCGTCTTGTGATCGCCTGGGCCATTACCCTGCCTTTGAGCATCAAGATGCTGGCCCACATGCTCTTTGGAATTACCATCGGTGATCATACCGTATCTTTCGTAATCGACCTGGCCGCCGCCTTTCCGGTGGTATTCATAATCGGCTGGCCGGTTATCCGCACCACCCTGCTCTCCCTGAAAACCTTCAACTTCAACATGGACTCCCTGATCGGCATCGGAACCGTGGCGGCCTATTCCACAGGCATTCTGAAGCTCTTCGGCATCCAGATTGAAAACTTCGCCGTTGTCGGCGCAATGATCATGAGCATCAACTTTATCGGCAACTACCTCAAGGAGATGGCCACGGGAAGGGCCTCCCAGGCAATCAAACAGCTCCTGGAACTGGGGGCAAAAAGCGCTCACCGGCTGAACGAATCGGGGACCATCGAAGATGTACCGGTGGAGGAGCTGGAGATCGGGGATATTGTCCTTGTGCGCCCCGGGGAGAAGGTCCCGGTGGATGGAGAGATCATCGACGGAGAAAGCTCCCTGGATGAATCCATCGCCACGGGAGAATCAATTCCGGTGGACAAGAAAACCGGAGACAAGGTTATCGGCGCCACGGTAAACCAGCAGGGGGCGATCAAGGTCCGCATAGAAAAGGTGGGTAAAGAGACCTTCCTGGCCCGGATCATCAAGATGGTGGAGGATGCCCAGGGCACCAAGGTCCCCATTCAGGCTTTCGCCGACAGGGTGACCGCCATCTTTGTTCCCATCGTTCTGGCCCTCTCCCTGGGGACCTTCCTCTTCTGGTTTTTTCTGCCGGAAACAGGGAACCAGATTCTCAGGACCTTTCAGGATCTTATTCCCTGGATCAATCCCGGCCGGGGTATGCTATCCGCGGCCCTATTTGCGGCCATCGCCACCCTGGTAATCGCCTGTCCCTGCGCCCTTGGTCTGGCAACCCCCACCGCCCTGATGGTAGGTATGGGAAAGGGAGCCGTAAACGGGGTCCTGATACGGAACGGAGAAGCAATACAGACAGCCCAGAAGATCGATACGGTGGTATTTGACAAGACCGGTACCATCACCGTGGGAAAACCCGGCGTAAGGGTAATCAAAAGCGATCTGCCCGAAGATGAGTTCCTGCGCCTGGTGGCCTCAGTGGAGAACCTTTCGGAGCATCCCCTGGCCCGGGCGGTAGTTCAAGCCGCAGAGGAACGAAAGATAAGCCTCGCAGACTGCGACAGCTTCGAGTCCCTTACCGGCAGGGGAATCCGGGCTGAATTGGATACGCAGCGTGTTGAAGTGGGAAGCCTGAAGTTCTTTCAGGAGTCAGGTATCGAAACATCCGCCTATGAAGGAAACATTCACGCCCTTCAGGCCGAGGGTTCAACGGTGATCCTGGCCGCCAGGGAGGGAACCCTGATCGGTATAGTCGGCATAGCCGATGCCATAAAGCACGACTCCCGCCAGGCCCTGGCGGAGCTGCACAACATGGACATTACAACCGTCATGCTTACCGGGGACAACCGCAGGGCCGCCAGGGCCATCGCCGGAGAGGTGGGCATAGACCGGGTGGAGGCGGAGCTTCTGCCGGAGGACAAGATAGAGATCGTCAGAAAACTCCAGGCTGAGGGAAAAACCGTCGCCATGGTGGGAGACGGCATCAACGACGCCCCGGCCCTGAAGCAGGCTGACGTGGGAATCGCCATAGGAACAGGGACTGACATCGCCATCGAATCGGCGGACATAACCCTGGTCTCAGGCAGCCTGATGGGAGTGGTCAAGGCCATCCGGCTTTCCAGGGCCACCTTCCGGAAGATCATGCAGAACCTTTTCTGGGCCTTCTTCTACAATGTCATCGCCATTCCCCTGGCAGTTCTGGGGCTGCTCCACCCGGTTATAGCTGAGACCGCCATGGCCTTCAGCTCCATAAACGTGGTGGGAAACTCCCTGCGGCTCAAAAGGGTTTCACTGGAATAGCGCATACCGAATCGGAACAAAGCTGCCGTCTTCAGGCGGGGGTAAAGGTCTCGATATCTCCCCCCGCCCCGATGAGATCGCGCCCTTCCTGCAGATTCTTCAGATCCCCCGATGCAATAGCCTGAAGCATGATGTTTCCCAGAGCTGTCGCCTCCACCGGCCCGGCGCTTACCGGGATTCCGGCGACGTCCGCCGTCAGCTGATTCAAAAAGCGATTCTGGCAGCCCCCGCCGATGATGTGCAGGGTATGAATGTCTCTGCCCGAGACTCCGGAGATCTCTTCCAGGCTCCGGCCATAGGCGGCCGCGAGGCCCCGGAAGATTCCCCGGGCGAATTCGGCGGGGGTTTGAGGAGCGGGCTGTCCGGTCTCGGCGCAGTACTCGAGGATTCTTCCCGGCATGGTATCATCCGCTCGACCGGGCTTCAGAAAGCGAGGATCATTCACGTTCAGCTCGTATTCACGGTTCTTTGCTTCCGCGGCCTCCCGGGCCAGGACGCTGTAATCAATACCAGCGCCCTCAGCTTCCCAGCTTCGCCGGCACTCCTGCAGAATCCAGAGCCCCATGATATTCTTCAGGAACCTGATTCCCCCATCGGCGGCACCTTCGTTGGTTATATTCGCTCCAAGGCTACGGGGACTGATTATCGCCTCCGGGCTTTCTATTCCGAGGAGCGACCAGGTTCCGGAACTCAAATAGGCGCTCTCCTCCCCGGGTCGGGAGGGAACCGCCGCCACCGCGGAGGCTGTATCATGGCAGGCCACGGCGGTGACGAGGATCTGGTGCTCCGCGCCGATCTCCCTTGCAAGGTCCGGCCGCAGGGGACCCAGTACGGTGCCGGGCATTACAACATCTGTAAAGAGGGAAGGTTGAAGCTTCAGAGCCTCAAAAATTGGACGGGACCAGCAGCGCTTAACCGGGTTGTAAAGTTGACTGGTGGTGGCGATGGAGTATTCGTTGGCCATGATGCCGGAGAGCCAGTAGTTGAGGAGGTCCGGTATCATAAGTACCCGTTCTGCCCTCTCAAGACCTTCCCGGTTCTGTTCCACCTCCGCGGCAAGCTGGAAAAGGGTATTGATCTGCATGAACTGGATGCCCGTTTCGGAGTAGATCTTCTCTCTGCTTATACGGGAAAAGACCTCATCCATCATGCCGTCTGTCCGGTCGTCCCGGTAATGAACGGGATTGGCCATCAGCCTGCCCCGGGAATCGATGAGCCCGTAATCCACCCCCCAGGTATCCACCCCGATGCTGACAATCTCCCTGCCATAGCTGGACAACGCCTTTGCAAGGCCCTGCTTGATCTGCTCGAAGATGTAGAGAATATCCCAGTAGAGGGTCCCCTGAATCCGTGTGTTCCGGCTTGGAAAACGGCTGATCACCTCAAAATCCAGCCCATTATCAAGTTGACCTACAATGACCCTGCCGCTTTCCGCCCCCAGATCAACAGCCACATATCGTCGCATCATACCTGCCCCCTTTAGCCGCCGCTCACGCTGCTGCGGTACTGTTCGACCTCCCAGTTGCGGATAAAATCTATCTTGTCCCGGGGCATGAACCTGTGTCCGCCGAAGCTCTCCGTATAGACGGCGATCTTTACTCCGTCCAGAAAAACCTCCCTCGCAAGTTCCGCGGCTCTGGCCGTGGATCCCAGGCCGAAGATTCCTGCCCCTCTGACCGCGAGAATCTTTGCCGGGGCGCCGAAAGTTGCAGCATGTTCCCTGTAGGCATCCGCTATTTCCTCGGCCCCTTCACAGTAGAGCGGCTTGAAACCGCAGTAGACTATGTGGTCAGGGGTAAAGGAGAGGGAGAGGGGTTCAAAGGATTCGGAATCCTGAAGATAGGCCTCCAGGTCCGCATTCAGCGCCCCGGCGGCCTTCAATTCAGCATCCCCGGATACCATGTCCGCGACAGCATCTTCGCTCAAGGCGGAGGGTACGGTAAAGTCCCTGACGGGAAAACGCTTCAAGCGACTCGTCAGAGCGGAAACTACCTTATCGTAAACAGCGTCGATCGCTGCCAGGGTATCAGCCTGGATAAAGACCCCGTGATTCTGCAGGAAAATAATACTGTCTCCGCCGCCCCCGGCCCGGTGCTTTTCCAGCATATCGTTGATGGTTCGGGCAAGAATGTAGCCGGGATTTACCACCGGAACCCAGAGGGCTTCGGTTCCGAAGAGTTCTTCTGCGATCTCCGGGCCCAGAACCGAACAGGTAAGACCGTTCACCAGGGCGGGATGGGTATGCACGACGTATTTATAGGGAAGGAGGGCATGAAGCAGCGTCTCAACGCTGGGACGCCGGGACTCCCCGGGCACCCGGGCGTTCATGAGGTCTTCCAGGGCCATGGCCTCCCTGGCCGCGCTCTGTTCGGGGTACTGACGCTTCATTATTTCTTTGAGCCCTGGAAGGTCCATTTTGACGAAGTCCCCGGGGCCGATGTCCGCCATACTTGTTCCGGAGGGCTTAACGAACATCACTTCTCCGTCCTTGAAAGAGGTGTTCCCTCCCCCGGCCAGGACAAAATCCTTGTCGCCCCCGTAACGGTTCGTAATTTCTGTCAGATCCTTTATACCCACCTGGCTTACCCCCGTCTGCTCAGGACATCGCGTTCGTAATCTGCAACCTGCTTCATGTAGTCCGCCTCAAGGGGAACATCGTTCATTTCGCAGAAACGGTCCCAGACATCCCCCAGGGGCATGGTTTTCAGCCGTTCCGACAGGGCCATGCGCCCGATGAAATTTCCCGCCTCCTCCAGACGGACAAGCTCCTCAGCAGGCTCCAGGTAGGCCGCGAGCCAGGCTTTCAGAGCGCTCCTGGCACCCACGGCGTATGCCCCGATACGGTTAACCGAGGCATCGAAAAAGTCCAGGCCCACGTAAATACTCTTTCCCGCCGCGGCCCGGGCGACTTCGTGGGCCATGAAATAGAGATCATCGTTCAATACCACGATGTGATCGGAATCCCAGCGCATGGGCCGGGAGACATGAAGCAGCAGGGTATCCTTGAACTGCAGGATTGCGGAAACCTTGTCGGCCACAAGCTCCGTGGGATGGAAATGGCCCATGTCGAGACAGATCATCTTGTCCCTGCTCATGGCATAGGCCAGATAGAAATCATGGGATCCGACGACAAAGGCCTCGCTGCCGATTCCGAAAAGCTTCGATTCCAGGGCATCCAGGACCTCGGATTCCGGATAACCTGTCTCGAAGATCCTGTCCAAAGAGCGGGTAAGAATGCCTCGGTAGCCGAAGCGGTCCGCCGGGTAGTCCTTCATTCCGTCGGGAATCCATATGTTGTGCACCGCGGGGCTGCCCTGTTCCCGTCCCATGTAGGCGGAGATTTCCCGGCACCGCTGGACATGGGCGATCCAGAAATCCCGGATTCCCTTGTCCTTGCTGGAGAGGGTAAACCCGTCATCCGCCAGCCTGTGGGAGAACATGGTGCAGTTGAAATCGAGCTGGAGGCCCTGCTCTTTGGCCCAGGAGACCCAGGAGCTGAAATACTCAGGTTCGATGCTGTCCCGGTCCACGGCCCTTCCGCCGAAATCACCGTAGCTGGCGTGCAGGTTGAGACGCTTTTTTCCCGGGATCAGCTTCATTGCGGTCTCGATATCGGCCCTGAGTTCCGAAAGGTTACGGGCTTTTCCGGGGTAATTTCCCGTGGCCTGGATACCCCCGCCGGAGAGTTCTCCCCCCGCCGACTCGAAACCGCCCACATCATCGGCCTGCCAGCAGTGAAGACTCAAGGAAAAATCAGCGAGCCGCTTAAGGGCTGCTTCAGTGTCAACGCCGATCTCGGCGTACCTGGTTTTTGCATCAGTGTATCTGTCCGCCATATTGACTCCTAACTCATCAGATCCCGCTCTGCTGCGGTATTCTTTATGGTATGCCGCGGAAGAACCGCAGACTTTGTGTATCTAAGGAAGATGAAACATCTCCTCCAGAGGAACGGAGACCGGGGATTCGTCGGGGTTGACCTCCATAAGCTCCGCCATGTAGTGCCACCACTTACGGACCACAGGCATATCGCCAAGGGACTGGGAGCCCCCTCCTTCCCGCACCTTCTGTACCGCAAAGAGGATATTCGTCTCTTCATCCAGGAAGATGTAATAGTCGTAGACCCCGTTCTCCTTCAGGAGCGCCGTAAGTTCGGGCCATAGTTCTTTATGCCGCCTTCGGTACTCCTCTTTTTTGCCGGGTTTCAGTTTCATCTTGAAAGCTATTGTTTTGTCCATTCAAACTCCCAGGGCGCCATTAATAATTCAGTTTTCGCCGCGCCCGGAACTGTTCCAGCAGCATGGGTAGCAGTACCGCAACAACCAGCAGAAGTCCCGTGGTAATGATCATGATCTTGCCGGAAATATTCAGAAGCCCCATTCCGAACTTGAGGTAGCCCAGCAGAAAGATGGAAACGATAACGCCGAAGATATTCCCCTTGCCGCCGCTTATGGAGACACCACCGAGAACAACCAGGGTTATCACCTCCATGTCCCATCCGAAGGCTATGTTGGGGCGGGTTGAGCCGATTCTGGAGGTCAGCATTACCGCCGCGATGCCGCAAAACAGGCCGTTCAAAACAAAGTTGATAAAGCGTATCCGCTGCACGTTGACTCCGCTGAATCTGGCCGCGCTTTTGGAGTTCCCCAGGGCGTATACCTTCCGCCCATAGGAGCTTTGGTGGAGTACGAACCACATAATCAGGGCCAGAAAAAGGAAGAGCACCAGTTCGAAGGGTATGATTGTGTCCCCCACAAAGCCCTGTCCGAAATACCCGAAGGATTCAGGATAACTGGTGTAGGCCTGATCTCCCAGAAATGCCTGGGGGATGCCTCGAAAAAGGGACTGGGTGGCCAGGGTAACCGCAATGGCCGGCATTCCCACATAGGAGACGAAGAAGCCGTTAAAGGCCCCGGCCAGGACTCCGACCAGGATACCGGTAAGTATCAGCTGAGGTACGGAAGCACCCGCTTCACTGGCTGCTCCCAGGGCAAAAGAGGACAGGGCAATAATGGAAGCCACGGAAATATCGATATCGCCGCTCATGATCACCAGAATCATGGGAAGAGCTACAACGGCCTTCTCCATGAAGGTAAAGTTGGCGTTCATCAGGTTAAAGGAGTCAAGGAAATAGGGAGTCAAACTGGAAAAGAGGACTCCCTGGAACAGGAAAATCACACACAGGAGTACTTCCCACTTTGTAAAGAAAATAATCAGTTTCTCCTTGAGGGGCCGGGTGTCGTTCAGCCGGGAAGCGGCTTGACCTGAGTTCCTGGGATTCATTATTGGCGTCTCCTGTTGAGAAGCAGTTTTTGATTTCGTTTATCCATCAGCGTGTTGATAAACATGGCCGTCAGTACGACAAAGCCCTGGATAAACATCTGAAAGAAGGGAGAGAGGTTTATGACCGGCAGGGCGTTGTTGATTATCCCCAGGAAAAGCGCCCCCAGAATAACCCCTGGTATTGCGCCGGAACCTCCGGCGATGCTGACTCCCCCCAGGACACAGGCGGCCACGGTCTGTAGTTCGAATCCGGTAGCGGTCTCGTTAACGGCGGCGGCATACCTGGCTGTCCACATGACACCCGCAAGACCGCAGAGGAGTCCGCTGATGGAAAAAATGCTGAAGTTTATTTTTTCTTCCTTGACCCCGACAAACCGGGCTGCCGTTTTATTGCCCCCGATGGCATAAACCTCCCGTCCGGTCCGGGTATAGCGGCTGAAATAGTAAGTTGCCATGGAGACAAGCAGGGCCCACCAGATCAGGTTGGTTATCCCGAGGAAGTCGCCGTGGGGAAGATCCATATAACTTTGCGTCATTTCATGGGCGGTTACCCACTGGCCCTTACTCAGAACAAAGGTAAAACCCCGAAATACGCTCATGGTTCCGAGGGTAGTAATGATGGGCGGCACCTTTCCAAAGGCCACGATGGCACCGTTGATCATACCCAGGATGAGTCCGATGAGGACTCCAATGAGCAGGACAAGACCCACGGGGAGACCGGGATAGTACTGGTTGAGCATTCCTGTGGCCATGCCGGAGAAGGCGATTATGGACCCCACGGACAGATCGATGCCTCCGGAGAGGATTACGAAGAACTGTCCGATGGCGACGATAATCAGAATGGAGGTGTCATTTATGATGCGCTGAATATTATCGCCTCCGATAAAACCCGGCGAGCGCAGGGTTACGACAAACATAAGCAGGGCGATAAAAACAATAAGATTAAACTCCCGGGTACGCAGGAAACGTTTCATGATGCAGCACCTCCGGCACCGGTAACAACGGCGGTTGCGGCCCGGATAATCTTTTCCGAGTCTGCCTCGTCCCTAGTAAATTCCTGCGTAATGCGTCCTTCATGCATGACGATAATCCGATCGGCCATACCAAGCACCTCCGGCAGTTCTGAGGAGACGAGGATAACCCCCAGCCCCTCCGCGGCCAGATCGGAAACGAATTTGTGTACCGCAGCCTTGGTTCCCACGTCGATTCCCTTGGTCGGTTCATCCAGGATGAGAATGGCCGGCCGGGTGGCAAGCCACTTGGCAAGCACGACTTTCTGCTGGTTTCCACCGGAGAGGGTGTTTGCGTTTACATTCCAGCCGGAGGAACGGATTTCCATCATACTGCCGTACTCCTGGGCAATGGAACGCTCTCTCCTTCGGTCGATCCGTCCCCAGGGGCTTATGCTGTCGAGCTGCGGCAGGGTGATGTTCTTACTCAGATCCATATCCAGGATGACTCCCTGGGTCTGGCGGTCCTCGGGAACATAGGCGATGCCCAGATTGATCGCGTCCTTCGGGTTCCGTATGTGAACAGGCCTGCCGTTCACGCTTACCGATCCCTTATGCAGGTGTTCAATTCCGAATATGCTGCGCATAACCTCCGTCCGTCCCGATCCGATCAGTCCGAAGAACCCCAGGATCTCACCTTTATGCAGATCGAAGGAGATATCCTTGAAAAAACCGGGTTGAGAGATATTCCGCACTTCCAGTATCTTTTCACCGATTTCCGCCTGGCTTTTCGGAAACATCTGATCCAGACTGCGGCCCACCATCATGGTAACGATCCTGTCCACGGAGGTTTCGCTGACTTTTCCTTCGCCGATATACCTGCCATCCCGGAGAACTGTAAAGTAATCGGCGATCTCGGTAATCTCATCGAATTTGTGGCTGATAAAGATGATCGCCTTTCCCTCTTCCCGCAGCCTGCGGATTATTTTATACAGGTCCTCAACCTCCCGCAGGGTCAAAGCTGAGGTCGGTTCGTCCATGATTACAACCCGGGCATCGATGGAGAGGGCCTTTGCAATCTCCACCATGTGGCGCTGGGCAACACCCAGATTCCTGATCAGCGTGTCCGGATGAAGGTCCAGGTCTATCTGTTCCAGCAGGACCGATGTCTTTTTCCGCATACCCCGCCAGTCGAGGTTTCTCAACCCGCCGCCGGCTTTTAGATGGTGGCCCATGAAGATGTTTTCCGCGATGCTCAGTTCGGGAAACATCGAGGCTTCCTGATGAATGGCGGTTATTCCCGCCGCCTGGGCCTCGAGGGCGTTTCTTAACTGCATCTCCCGGCCCTGGTAGAGTATCTGTCCGGCCGTGGGTTCATGCACACCGGTAAGAATCTTTACCAGGGTGGATTTACCCGCGCCGTTCTCTCCGATCAGTGCGTGTACCTCTCCGGGACGAATGTTCAAATCCACGCCGTCAAGGGCCTTTATTCCGGGAAAGTACTTTGTGATTCCCCGGAGTTCCAGAATTGTTTCCGTCATAAGCTCATTCTCCTCTGACAGCTCAGCGGCGGAAAGTCTTTTGCCTTCATCTCTGGTCCTTTTTTGAAGATACGGAGACCGGTATTCCCTGTACCGGAGAATACCGATCCCGTATCACCTTGTATTTCTGAAAGATTATCAGCAGTGGTATTGATCAGAACATTGCAGCGTAGGCGGCAATATTGTCCTTGTTGAAGACGAAGGGTTCACCCATGATGGTGTTTCCGTCTTTACCGATGGTGATATTGCCCATTCTGCCGGCAACGAGCTCATCGCCTGCTTTTCCCTCTATCTTGCCGCTTACCAGGGCTTCAAGAATGTAGGTTGAGGTGTAGCCAAGGTCTACAGGATTCCAGAGAGCCATCTGTCCGCAGGTGCCGTTTTCCACATAGTGCTGCATCTCCGAGGGGAGACCGAGACCGGTCAGCTGAACCGTTCCCTTCTTGCCTTCATCCTCAATGGCCTTGGCAGCGGAAAGAACGCCCACGGTGGTGGGAGAAATGATACCGGCCAGGTTCGGGTATTTCTGCATAAGGCCCACGGCCTCACGGTAGCTCTTGTCTGCCTGGTCGTCGCCATAAACCACCTCCACAAGATCCATGTTCTTGTATTCGGGCAGCTTGATCTCTTCCTTCATCCACTCGATCCAGGTGTTCTGGTTGGTAGCCTGGCTGGTGGCGGACAGAACGGCGACCTGACCTTCATAATCACAGAGCTGGGCAATCAGCTTGACCTGCTGGCGTCCGATGAGTTCAGCTTCCGAGGGTGCGAGATCGACCATCCGTCCCCCTGCGGCGATACCGGAATCGAAGGATATAACCTTGATGCCGGCTTTCATTGCCTTTTTGCAGACAGGGACAAGGGCATCCCTGTCGTTGGCGGAAATCGCGATACCGTCGACCTTCTGGGCAATCAGGGTCTCAATGATTTCAATCTGTCCTTCCGCTGTGGGGTTCGAAGGTCCCATGTAAATGGATTCAACGTTGCCAAGCTCATTGGCAGCTTCCTTTCCGCCGTCGGCGCAGGCTTCAAAGAAGCCGTTTCCAAGGCTCTTGACCAGCAGAACAAGCTTGAGGTTTCCGGAATCCTCTGTTTCGCCCTGTCCGCCGGCAAAAACCGTAACGGAAGCGAGGAACAGCAGTGCTAAGGTAAGAATCAATCCTTTTTTCATTTCTTCCTCCTGTTTTGTTTGATTCTGATGAATTTTAACACCCTTCCCGGCAGACCAGTTAGGACGCGATTCTACAAAGATGTACCATTTTCTATACTTCCGGTTTACCTGAAAAGAAAAAATGAGAAAATCACCGGTGTATTTTCAGGCAGCGGAGGCGGACTTTTTGATTGAGGGAAAAGGGAAATGGCTTTACCATATTCCTATGAAATTCCGGCACAAGCTGCTTTCTCTCATGATGATCTATATAACGGGAATCGTCTTCGTTACCGGGCTGACGGTCTACGGCTGGACGAAAACTTCGGAGATTCAGAACTCCGTCGCCCTGGGTACAGCTCTGCAGGTCAAGTCCCGGGAAGTACAGAGCCTGATGAAGGATATCGTATTCGATCTGTTCGCCCCCAAGATTTACGGGCAACTGAGGTCTCTGACCTACTCGCCCCGATCCGCGGTCACCCTGCGCCAGTGGCAGAACGCCGTATTCGAATATAAAAAGATCTTCCGGGAGTTCATGGAAATGAACTTTTTCCTGAACAGCGAAGACGAGTTCATCCAGGACCAGTACCTGACCGCCCTGACCATGAACGACCAGGCCATGAACATGCTGACCCGTATGGAGGAAATCCTGGTAATAATGCGGGAGGAGTACCGTTCCGCGGAAAATCCCTACAACGAAATGCAGAAGAACGACGCCCTGACCCCCTTTTTCAGGGAGTTCCAGGAGACATCCTATTACTTCAGCAACAGCTTCGAAGGTTTCATGAACTACTTTATACGGACCCTCGAAGAGGCGGCGGTCAGGTTCAGGACCAGGATGTATCTTCTTTTCATGGTAATCGACATCGGTATAATTGCGGGCTACCTGCTTCTCAGCCTTTTTCTGGCCCGGGATGTAAACACAAAACTCCTGAAGGTGGAACAGGCCTTCCGCGCCGTTACCCACGGTGATTTCAGCGCCAGGATGGACATATTCTCCAGGGACGAGTTCGGGGATATGTCCCGGCGTTTTGACATCCTGGTGGATGACCTGAAAACCAACGTCAACAGCATTCTGAACCTTACCCGGGATGTGGGGTCTTCCCTTACCCATGCCTCCCAGCTGGAGGATCTGCTCTCCATCTTTACCCAGGCCATCGTCCAGGATACCGCCGCGGACGCAGCCCTGGTTATCAGGAATACCGAGAATAACGGGGGAGAAATTTCCGCCGTCGCCGGCAGTAACCTGGAAAAGGAGGATATGGACAAGCTCCTCAAATTCCTGGAACGGAGGATCATGCGTCCGGGCAGCCATCTGCTGATACAGAATACTCGCACAGAAGAGCAGCTTCCATCTTCCATCACTTCGCTGCTGGCAGCTCCTCTGGCCCTGGATGATTCCCATTTCGGGGTCATAGTATCGCTGAAAATGGAGCCGGAAGAGAGCTTCTCCGATCTTGGCGCGACCCGCTTCATGACCTTTGCAGAGTTCGCCTCCCTCACCCTGGACAACCACGTTAAATACCGCGCCCTCATCGAGAACCAGGAAGCCAGGTTTCAGGCCCTCCAGTCCCAGGTGAAACCCCACTTTCTGTACAACATCCTGAGCGGTATCATCGGGCTCAACCGGCAGGGGGATTCGGAAAGTCTCGAAAAGACGGTGCTGGCCCTGAAGGAGATGCTGCGCTACATTCAATCCTCATCCCGCTGGGCCTCTCTGGAAGCGGAGTTCGACTGCATTGAGAAATACTGCTCCCTGCAGCAGATACGTTTCGGCAGCAGGCTCAACTTCTCCCTGGAGCTTGATCCGGAGGCCAGATACCTACAGGTCCCCCGGCTCCTGCTGCAGCCTCTTGTGGAGAATGCCGTGCTCCACGGCATAGAACCTCTTGAACGCCCCGGAACCCTGAGCATTCGCGCCCGGGCCCGCCGCCATGGAGGAGAAGAGGGAGCAATAATCGAAATCATCGACGACGGTGCCGGCTTTGATACCTCCCTGCTGGAGAAGGAGTCGAATATCGGGATTCGGAATGTAATGGGAAGATTGCACATGACCTGGCCACAATGCCATTTTGAAATCAGCAGTGAACCTGGAAAAGGTACCAGGGTGCTTATTGAAGTATGAAATTACTGATCGCCGACGATGAACAGCTGGTTCGCTTTTCCATTCGCGATATCCTGGGCGAAATACCCATCGTCTTTGATATAGCCGAAGTGGGAAGCGGTACCGGGCTGGTGGAACAGGTCAAAAAATGCGTTCCCGACATAGCCCTGGTGGATATCCGCATGCCCGGCATGAGCGGACTGCAGGCAATAGAACAGCTATCGAGGATTGCATCGAACACGAAATGGATAATCCTTTCCGGTTATTCGGAATTCGAATACAGCAGAAGCGCTCTGAGGCTGGGAGTCATTGACTATTTGCTGAAGCCGGTGGATCCGGAGGAACTGAAGAAAACCCTGGGGCGCGCCCTGGACATAATTGCATCGGAAACCAGAGGAGAACCCGGGGCTCTGGAGCTGGACAGGCATAGAGACCAGCCGCGGGACATGCCCGAACTCCTGGTGCGGCATGCACAGATTGTGGCAGGCAGGCGTTTCTGCGAAGCCCTGGGTGTTGCCCAGATCGCGGAGGAACTGAAGGTGACCCCGAATTATCTGAGCTCCATGTTCAAGAAGTACACCGGGGAGTCCCTGACCAGCTATCTTACCGGTCTGCGCCTGGAAGAGGCCCGCAGGCGTCTCATGGAACCCGGAATCTGCGTAAAGGAGGTGGCTGTAAGTCTGGGATACACCAGCAGCCGGCATTTCGCCCGTCTTTTCCGGGAAAAATACGGTCTTTCTCCCTCGGATTACCAGTTGGGATAAGGGGAGAAAGACCGCAGCCTTTTTCAGATGGATGCTGCGTTGGCCAGCAGGTAGTCCTCAGCCTCCCGGCACCAGAGTCCTCCGGCCCGGGCAGTTATCTCCGCCAGCTTCGCGCACACCGGATCGGTCCTGCCCTTCTCTGCCAGATCGCTGATTGCGGTGAGGGGCATGGAAATACCGGTGTAGATAAGCTTCTTGCCCCCGGGAATCTCCGGAAGATGCAGGGTAGTATCCACCACCGCATCCAGGCCGCCCACGTGGGTAACCATGGTGGCCGGATTGATTCTTCCGGCGGCCATCATTTTCAGGGATTCCTTCAAATCCTCGGTATTGCCGCCGGAGGTTCCCACAACGTGGGTCGCCCCGTAATGGACATTGTAGAAGTTCATATTCGCCGAGAAGGAGGGGTCCGAGGGACCGGCAAAGAAATTGAGACAGCCGTCTATCCCCAGGAGCGCATCCCCCTGCTCCACCACCGGCTTGACCGGGGCAAAGACTATCACGTCGTCATAGCCCTTTCCGCCGTTCAGCTGCTTTATGCCGGCAACAGGGTCCTTCATGTCTTTTGTGTTGACATAGTGAAGCTCGACACCGTTCTTCTTCGCCTCTTCCACGGTGTAAATTGCAGCGGCACGTTCAAGGCGGAAGTCGTCGATGTCAGTCACCACCAGCAGCCGGGGTTTGCGGTCCCGGTGAATCGCATAATCGATAGCCCCCAGTCCCATGGGTCCCACCCCTGCAAGAAGGGCCATGGAACCGCCCTCTTTAATATCCATCTGATGGACATAGGAGCCCTGCCGGGTATGGTACATGGCGTAGAAAGTCCCCACAATGCATGAAACTGGTTCCGCCAGGGACCCGTAAAAGAAGGAATCCCCTTCATAGGGGAGCAGACAGCCCTGCTCCATGACCTCCCTGGGAATGATTATGTAGGTTGCGTCCCCGCCGATGGTGGTATAGCTGTAGCCGGGGGCGGAAAGGATTCCCACCGGCCCGTCTTCGTAATTCAATGCAGGCTGGATGGAGAATTTCTGCCCCTCCGTGAACTGCCCCTTCCACCTTGAACCGATCCGGACCAGTTCCCCGCAGAACTCATGCCCGATCATAACCGGATCGGTGGCGATATTGTCGGGCACCCGCTTATGGCCGCTCCCCTGGCTTGCAGCCTTGTAGCTGGACATGCAGATGGAATCCGACACGACCCTGGCAAGAATCTGATCCTCCGTGATCTCAGGAAGTTCAAACTCCTCGAGCCGAAGGTCCTTTACACCGTACATTCGTACAGCTTTTGTTTTCATAACTTCTCCTCTTTTTCGGTCGCCATCGGCATTCCGCCTCCGGCTCCGCTCTGCCTCGTTCAGGACCGGCAAAGCCGCTCCTTTACTCTTTTTCGGTCGCCGTCGGCATTCCGCCTCCGACTCCGCTCTGCCTCGTTCAGGACCGGCAAAGCCGCTCCTTTACTCTTTTACGGTCGCCATCGGCATCCTGCCTCCGACTCCCTTTTGCCTCTCGCAAAAGCCCGGGGAACCCGTCCTTCCGCTCTTTTACGGTCGCCATCGGCATTCTGCCTCCGACTCCGCTCTGCCTCGTTCAGGACCAGCAAAGCCGCTCCTTTTCTCTTTTTTCGGTCGCCGTCGGCAGACTGCCTCCGGCTCCGCTCTGCCTGTTATCCTTCTATTTCAGCATTACCTGTCCGCCGGTGACGGGCAGGGCCTGGCCGGTTTCGTATTTCTGTTCCACCAGGTAAAATACGGCCTTCAGGACATCGTCGCCTTCGCATCCCCGTCCCATGGGGATTTTGGCCTCGTAAAATTTACGTACATCTTCCAGGGTCTTTGCCCCCGGGACTTTCCCGGTATTCAGGTACTGCACAAACAATCCTCTATCCGGATCGGACCAGAGGGGTCCGTCGAAAAAGTTGCCCGGACAGATGGAGTTGACCTTGATTTTATCCGCCACCAGTTCCAGGGCAAAACTCTGGGTAAGTCCTATGCCGCCGAATTTTCCTCCCGCATAGGCTCCGTTGCGGTTAGATCCTTCCAGGCCGGACTTGGAATTGATCTGGATGATATCCGAGAAGTACCTTCCTTCGGAGGCCTCATTCTGCAGCGCCATAACAGGGGCGGCGTGTTTGACGCAGAGGAAGTATCCGATGTAGTTCACATCCGTCACGAAGCGGAAATCCCTGAGGCTGAACTCCCGCACCCCGCCGGCCTTTAGAACCCCCGCATTGCTCAGGAACAGGTCGATGCCTCCGAGAGTTTTAACTACCTCAGAGATCATCTGTTCCACGGACTCCTCCTCCGCCACGTTGACGGAAACGGCAAAGGCACGGGTTTGTCCGGCTGTCCGGTTCAATTCCGCCGCAAGCTCCCTGGCCCCCGACAGGTTCATATCCGCAATCACCACCAGCGCCCCGGCTGCAAAGAGCCCCCGCACGAGGGTTTCCCCGAAGCCCTGGGCACCGCCGGTTACGACAGCGATTTTGCCCGCCACGACATTTTCCCGCCTCGCTTGTGCGGATTCCTGTTTTACTGGAGCCGTTCCCAGATTGTCGGGGTCTTTTCCCATGAAAAAGAAACCAGTTCCGGGTATTTTTATTACAGGATGAACCTTCCCCTCATCATCAAAGAGTGCTGTCTTCAGTGTCTCCAGTGCATTGTCTGTACGGGGAATATCAACCACAGGACAGTCTCCGTCAAAGTCTTCACGGAACTGAACCGTCAGTCCCTTCTCCCCGTCGAAGGTCAGGCCCCTGATGGCCGGGCTTACATTCATAAAATCCATTTTACTTGTCTCCTGCAGGATATGTTTCGAGCATATCGATAATCGACTCCGGATTGCGGGGGTCCATCCCTCTTCCGTACCCGGCATAGCGCTCAATTCTTGCTGTGAGAGGGTCCGCCGCCCAGGGATTTCTTTCATTGAAGAGGGAATAACACCTGTCGGCGGAAGCCAGCCGTTCATGGGCCACCAGTGCCCAGGTGGCCTCGATAAGATGCTCGAAAGCCGGGTCCATTACCTCCGGACAGTTGAAACTCTGCCGGGATGAGTTGATATCCACCCCGCTTATCTCCATAAGGCCCGCCCGACGGCACAGGCTGCTGAGACGTTCGAGCTGGACCCTGGTATTCCGGGGCGGCATGTAGGTTACGGCGCAAAAACCGAGACGCCTGAGTTCGGGAATCAGATCATCAAGATAATCGTCTTCGAACTTCTCCTCCTTCTTGTCTCCCGTGGGAGACTCACCCACATCCCCCAGATAAGCATAGGCCGGTATGGCTCCGATGGAGCGGGCGAACTCGACAACCTGCTCTACCGGAAGGCACTCCTTTTCGTCGGGCTGTATAAAAAAACGGGGAAGAAATACGCTTTTCAGGATACCTAAAAGATCATAGAGATAGTGGGGATTATTCGAATCATTCAGACGTGAGTAGATCTGCCCGGGCAGGGAGATACCGAGCTGCTTGTCCAGAAAGCTGCAGACCCCCTCGCCCTTTCCTGAAATCCCGCTTATTCGTCCGGCCAGGGCATACAGGATATGCCTCTCCGTCACGCTTCCGCCTTCCGCGGCCCTGCTTATGGCCAGCACATCGGTATCGAAATCCAGGGGAGGTATACCAGAATCCCGGAGAAGGGAGTTCAGGGCCTCTGTCTGAGCCCTGTTCCGCTGATTACGCCGCCGGTTAATGGGTGCAAGAAAGGCCTGTGCTTCAGGCAGACCGGGAGAGGGAACCCCGTGAACGGCTATGTAGGCGATATTTGGTGAGTCAGGATTGTTGATCTTCCGCCCTTCGACGGCGGTTCCGCTCATGCTGACCCTGAGCTCAAAGCCCGCGGTCGTCGCTATCCCCAGGGCTCTGCCTGCTTTGGACATCTCCGCTGCACCGGCAACGGAGTCATGGTCCATTATTCCCACGGCTGACAGACCTGCCTGCCAGGCCCTGAAGGCGGCGAGACTGGGTGAATAAGGAGAGAAGGAGTAAAAGGTATGCACATGGTTGTTCACCTCACCCCGGGGCGCCTTATCCGCCTGTATTTTACCCGCCCGGATGAGTTGTCCCATCTCCCCCGCCGCTTTCAGACGACGGGAAAGATCGGGATCACCCAGAGCATGGCACAGTTCGTCAAAACCGTTGTTCATACTATACGCCCAGCCTGTTCCTCCGGAGGATCTCGCCGGCGGTTGCGACGGTACGGGGTTGGTGTCCCGCCAGAGGCAGGATTCTCTCATGGATGGCGTCGATGAGCCACTCTTTCTGGGGGAAGAAGAGTTCTTCCATCTCCGCGGCGGGACTTATCCAGTTGCGGCTCCCCACGATCGCCGGCGGAGCATCCAGGTAGTCGAAGGAGAGGGCCGTCAGGTTGCTCGCAACGGTATGCAGGAAGCTTCCCCGCTCGCAGGCATCGCTGGCAAGGAGCAGCTTACCCGTCTTTTTGACAGACTCCACCAGGGGTTCGTAGTTCAGGGGATTGATGAAGCGCAGGTCCCAGACCTCCACAGAGAGTCCGTACTTCTCTTCCAGCTCCGCCGCCGCTTCCATGGCCGGGTAGAGGGTGGCGCCGATGGTGCAGATGGTCAGGTCCGTTCCGCTTTTCCGCAGGGCCGGCTCTCCTTCCGTGACCTCGTAGTAGCCCTCGGGAACTCCTTCGGCGACAAACTCTTCGCCGATGCCGTAGAGCTTCTGGCTTTCGAAAAAGATCACCGGATCGCTGCCCCTCAGGGCCAGGTTCAGCATGCCCTTGGCATCATAGGGAGTGGCGGGGAACATGGCCTTGAGGCCGGGAATATGGGCCACCAGACTGGTCCAGTCCTGGGAGTGCTGGGCTCCATATTTGGCTCCAACGGAAACCCGCACCGTAAGAGGCATCTTCAGGATTCCGGCACTCATGGACTGCCATTTGGCAGCCTGGTTGAATATTTCGTCCCCGGCGCGTCCCATAAAGTCGCAGTACATCAGTTCCACAACGGCTCGTCCGCCGGCAAGGGCGTATCCTACACCGGAACCGACAATGGCGCCTTCGGAAATGGGGGAGTTGAACAGACGATGGTACGGGAGGGCCTCGGTAAGTCCGCGGTATACGGCAAAGGCTCCGCCCCAGTCCCGGTTCTCCTCGCCCCAGGCCGCCATGGTGGGGTCGATACTGAAACGGTGCAGCATCGCCTCAAAAAGGGCGTCCCGGTAGGCAAAGATCTTTGCCGCGGACAAACGCTTGCCGTTCTCGTCGAAACCGTAGCGGCTCTTTCTGGCAAAAGACTGGATACGGGGGTTTTCGTCATAGGAGAGCAGCATTTCCGGTTCACGGTCGTCGAACTTCTCGATCTTTTCATCGGAGAACATTACCGATTCGATGAACTGTCCGCCCACCCGGGGACTCTTTTCCATATCCACCGCGAGCTCCACGATCTGCCTTATCTTCTGTTGGGTCTCCCCGGAAATCGCGTCCAGGTAGCCCTGGTCCGCAGCCCCGTTTTCTATGAGATAGGATCCGTAGCCGGCGATACAGTCGTTGGCTTCCCAGAGTTCCACCTCTTCTTTAGTGCGATAGCTGGAGGCATCCGAGGGGCTGTGGCCGGAAATCCGGTAGGTAATGGTATCCAGCAGTACCGGACCCTTGCCTTCCGTAAGGATCTTCTTTTTCCGTTCAATGGCATCAGCTACGGCCAGGGGATTGTAGCCGTCCACCCGCTCTGAGTGCATGTTTTCGGGATTAACCCCGGCACCTACCCGGGCCAGGATCTCGTAGCCCATGGTTTCACCGGAGGTCTGGCCGCCCATACCGTAGAAGTTGTTGAAGAAATTAATGAGTACGGGAGGGGCTCCGCCGATCTCTTTATCCCAGAGGGTCCGGTACTGGTCCATGGCGGCCATCATCATGCCCTCCCACACGGGACCGCAGCCCATGGAAGCATCGCCGATGTTGGCGATTACGATGCCGGATTTGCGGTTGATCCTCTTGAAGAGGGCCGCCCCCACACTGATGTCCCCGGAGCCGCCTACAATGGCGTTGTTGGGCATGGAACCGAAGGGGGTAAAAAAGGTGTGCATGGAACCGCCGAGGCCCTTGTTGAAGCCCGTCTCCTTGGCAAATATCTCCGCCAGGGTACCGTAGAGAACGAATTTTTCAGCCAGTTCACGGACCGATCCGGTATGGCCGGCTTCAACCACCTTCAGGGTGGCGCCGCCCATAAAGCTCTCCATGATGTTCATGAGCTCCTTTTCCGGCAGCTTATGAACAGCGGAAAAGCACTTGGCGAGAATCTCGCCGTGGCTGCGGTGGGAACCGAAGAGCTGATCCGCAACATCGAGATTGTAGCACTGTCCCACCGCCGCGGACTCCTGTCCGATGGAAAGGTGGGCCGGACCCTTATGGTTGTATTCGATACCCTGGTAGCTGCCCATCTTCTTGATCTGGTCCAGCATGGTCTCGAACTCGCGAATGTAGGCCATGTCGCGGTAGATTGTCTTGAGGCCGTCCACCCCGTATTTTTTCTTCTCTTTTTCAAAATTCCCTTCGTAGGCGTTTACGGGAATATCCTTGATCTTGATCTTGCCGGGTTTCCGCACCCTGGCAGGATCGACCAGTATTGATTTTGGCATCTGTGCGTCTCCTTACCTGTATTTGTTCTTTCTCTCTATCTCTCTATTCTATTTCCCAGACCGCATCCCGGAGGACTTCCGCCACCGCCGGGTGGGGGAAAATGATCTCCCTGATTTCATCGGTCCTGAGTTCCGCCTCGATCATAGCGGCAGCGGCGGGAATAATCTCCGAAGCCGTTGCGCCCATAATATGGACACCTAACAGGGTGTTCTTCTTGGCATGCACCAGGACCTTGCACATTCCGGGTTCCCGTTTACCGTGTTCCGCCAGGAAGCGGCCGTTGGCCCGCATCTGCACGGTGGCGGTCTTTACGGGGATTCCCTTATCAGCGGCTTCCTTTTCGGTAAGCCCGCATCCGGCGGCTTCAGGCAGCGTATAAACCGCCCAGGGAATGGCGTGATAGCGCATGCGGTCTTCTTTGCCCAGAATGGTATTCACGGCCACCTCGCCCATACGACTTGCCGAGTGGGCCAGCAGGGAAGTTCCGGTAACATCGCCGACGGCGAAGACCCCGGGCAGGTTGGTCCGCATCTTTTCATCCACCCTGATTCCCGTCCGGCTTATATCCAGGCCGGCCTCGGTAAAGCCTTCAAGATTGGGTCTGCGCCCGACGCTCATGAGCACCAGGTCCGCCTCGACGGATTCGGTTTTTCCGGCCTTTTCGTAGTCCACGCCTTTGGGGGTGATCTTTGTCACCTTCGCGGAGGTGGCAAAGTTAATGCCCTTGAGGGCTTTACGCATGGCCCGGGCAAAGTCCCCGTCCATCAGGGGGAGAATCTCATCCATCATCTCGATCACCGTCACCTCGACACCGACGGCGGAAAAGTAGGAGGCGAACTCGACACCGATTACTCCACCGCCGATGACCGCCAGCTTCCTGGGAAGCGCCTCGATGGAGAGAATTCCCCGGTTGGTGACCACGTTCTTGCCGTCGGCACCGGGAATAGGCGGAACCGCCGCGGAGGATCCGGAAGCGATGATGATATTCTTTGCACTGTAGAGAACGTCATTCACCCTGACACTGCGGTCCGGGTTCAGCACCGCGGTACCCTTTACCACCTCGACCTTGTTTTTCTTCATCAGAAAGGCTATTCCCGCCCGCAGGGTTTCGATGGTCTCCTGTTTCCAGGCCATGGCCGTCTTAAGGTCATATTTGGCACCGGAAACAGTGACTCCGAAGCGTTCGGATTCCCTGGCGTGGACGTAGTGCTTGGCTCCCGCCAGGAGACTCTTGGTGGGGATACAGCCCCAGTTGGTGCATTCTCCCCCCATCTCCTCTTTTTCTATCAGCAGGACCTTTTTCCCTGCCCCGCCGGCCCGTTCGGCGGCAATGTAGCCTCCGGGACCGGCACCAATAACGATCAGATCAAACTCGCTGCTCATTGTCTAACTCCTTCTAGTCCGCCAGGGCAAGCCGGAAATTCGCCAGTTCTTTGGCAACAGCCTGCAGAAAGCGTGCCCCCGGCGCTCCGTCCACAGCCCGGTGATCGATGGTCAGGGAGAGCCCCATGTGGGGCACGAATTCCACCCCTTCCTTGCCCTGTACGGGTTTGAGTTCGATTCCGTTGACTCCCAGGATTCCCACCTGGGGGGCATTCAGTACCGGCGTAAAGGACTCGACTCCCAGAGCGCCAAGATTGGTTATGGTAAAGGTTCCGCCGGCAAGTTCATCGGGATTGATGTTTCCGTCGATGCAGGCCTTTCCAAGCCGTTTTGCTTCCGCAGAGATGGCCTTGAGGGAGAGCCGGTCGGCGTTGCGGATCACCGGAACCATCAGGCCCCGCTCGGTGTCCACGGCAAATCCCAGGTTGACGCTGCCGTACTCGACAATCTTATCGGGGTGCATTTCCGCATTCATATAGGGATAGCGAAGCAGGACCCGGCTTACGACAAAAAGGACCATGTCGTTCAGCGTGATGCCGGCCATTCCCATCTCTTCGGGGGCGGCCTTGCACTGGGCCCGGTAGGCCTGAAGTTCCCTGGCATCCGCGGAGGAGTTCATGGTCAGCTGAGCGGTATTCTGCAGGGAGGCGTGCATCCGCTCCGCTATGAGCTTGCGCACTCCCTTGACCGGAATCTCCCGGGTCTCCTCTGCCGCTACAGTCCGGGGTGCCGCGGAAGCTGCCAGATCGGCGGAGAGTATCCGGCCTCCGATACCGCTGCCCCTTGCCGGCGCGACCATTCCCGCAACCATTGCTGCCCGTGCGGCTGGGCTCACGGATACCGAGGGCTCCGCGGCCAGAACGTCCCGTTCAATTACCCGACCGCCGGGGCCGGAGCCAGTGAGTCCGTCGAGATTCACTCCCTTTTCCGCGGCGGTCTTCCTCGCCCGGGGGGAAACCCCTGCCCGGCCTTCCGCCGAAACGGTCCCGGCCGCGGGGGCGGATGATGCGGGAGTCTCGTCTTTCTTCTCCTGCTTCTCCGTCTTCGCTGCAGCAGGAGCTTCCTTCTTTTCCGCGGAGGCTCCTCCGCCGGGAGCCATGGCGGAGACGTCCTCGCCGGCCTCTCCAACCGCCGCTATGACGGTGAGGACTGGCACATCGTCCCCTTCCTCAAAGAAGCGCTTCAGCAGCACCCCGTCGGCGGGGGACTCGATCTCGAAGGTCGCTTTATCGGTCTCTACTTCACATACGATTTCACCGGTTTTTACCTGATCGCCCTCGTTTTTGCGCCATTCGAGAATTACGCAGGATTCCACGCTGTTTCCCTGGCGGGGCATTAAAATTTCCGTTGCCATTAGCCTCTCCTTCAAATAAACATATATAATATCCTCAACCGTGAGGATGAATCGGTCTAAACCCGCTCTATATCGAGCCCGGCGGAAATAAGCTGTTCAACAACCTCGTCGCTCATTCGGTCGTCGGTAATTATCTTTGTATATCTTTCCAGGGGCAGCATACGCACGAAGCCGGCACGACCGTATTTTGAGGAATCCGCGACCAGGAAACGCTCATCCGCCTGCCGGGCGATCTGCTTGTTGACCTCCGCCCCCTCCACAAGATGGGTACTGGACCCGTTTTCCAGACTGAAACCGTCGGTTCCCAGGAAGGCCTTGCGGACATGAAACTCCTCCAGTTCCCTCAGGGCGATGGGTCCCACCAGGGACTCGGTGGCGGGGCGGAACTCTCCGCCGACCACGGTCAGGTGCAGCTGGGGATTCATCCTGGCATAGGGAACCAGGAGCATTGAATTCGTGACAACATGAAGGTCCCGCTTGCCCAGCAGATATTTGACAATGAGAGCAGTGGTGGTTCCCGCCTCGATCATGATGGTATCCCCATCCTGAACATACCGTGCCGCCGCTTTTGCGATGCGGGCCTTCTCATCGGGACAGGTGCGGTTGCGTTCAAGAATGCTGGAATGAAAAGCCGGCATGGCGCCGCCGTGAGTCCGTACGAGAAAACCCTTCTCTTCCAATGAGGAGAGATCGCTCCTGACGGTGACCCTGGAGACAGCCAGGGCATCGCTGATGGCGGAGACGGAGATAGAGGCATCATCCGCCAGAAGAGTAAGAATCTGTCGTTCCCGCTCGCTTAAACCCGAATCCATCTTCGTTTCATTTCCTTTTTACTGCATTATTACTTATTTATTGTTTTCGTATTGCTTTTGATTATATTACCAAATGCTTTCTAATGCAAGAGGGGATTACACAAAAGTACTGTTCAGAAACGTGGGGATAAGGATAATCCGGATGCGGCGAATATCGGGAAAAGATAAAAAAACCCCGGGTGCATTACCCGGGGATGTATATGCTGTTGCTGTTACTGATTTTATGGGCTTTGTATCCCCACGTTTCTGAACACTACCCGGGAATCACATTACCCCATCCACCAGCCGTACCATCTCCTGCTGATCGATCACCGGAAAATCCTTCTGCCTGAGCCACTCGGGTTTTACGTATCCCCAGGATGCAAGAAAACCCTTTACCCGGGGGTCGTTTATCCGGTAGAGATGGTCCACCTGGTCCTCGAAGAGAAGCCCCCCGTCGGCTCCGGTCTCCGCCAGGACCTCCCTGATTATATCGATCTTGCGCCGTTTCCCGGAGCAGATGATCCGCTCCAGGGGCCAGTCGATGTCCTTGTGTACCAGGATTTCCCGGATAAAGGGCGCCTCCTTGGTGGAAAGGACGTAACAGTTTTCCGATTTCGCCCACTGTTTCGCGGCTTCAGCCAGTCCATCAAAGACATGGTTGAGGGAGATCCAGAACTCCTTGTCCTCCGCGAGGAGCTCCCGCCGGGCCCGGTAGAAGAGCTCGTGAAACTCATCGGCGGTGTCTCCCAGTTCGGCCTCCAAGCGATCGAAATCCTCCTGCTTCGCAAGCTCAATCCCCTCGCTGACGCAGTGCTGCAGGATCACATAGTCCCCTCCCCGGCGGATAAAGGGCCGGTAGACATCATAGAGTCTGCGGTCGGCGACGCTTACGAAGTCAGGATTATCCTTTGTATGGAATTTATGATACGCAATCCAGGAGCTTACGAAACACTCGGTAAGGGAGTCACAGAAAACACCGTCAAAATCGATAAAAGCCAGGGTACGGCCTTCAGCTTGCAAATTCTTCATGGCCGTATTATAAGAAGAGAAGCCCGGGCTTACCAGCACCCGCACGCAGCAATTTTAATCACAGAATCAAGGAGCTCGTATAAAATGAGCGTGGAACTGCACTCCAGGGACGAAATCATTCTTGCAGGCGATATCGGCGGAACCAACTCCAACCTGGCGGCTGTCCTCAGACGCGGGGACAGCTTCAGCATCGTCAGAAAGCTGACCCGGGAATCAAAGAAGGTAATCGACTTTGTAGAGCTGGTACGAGAGGTTGTCGCCGAATTCGAGCTCCCGGCTAAACCCCGGTACTGCTGCATAAGCGCAGCGGGTATCGTGGAGAACAACCGCTGCCAACCTACTAACCTCTCCTGGGTAATCGACGGAGACAGACTTCAGCAGGAACTGGGAATACCAACGGTAATTATCAACGATTTTATGGCTCTGAGTTACTCCCTGCCCCTTCTTGATCTGAAGAATCCCGAGGAGGTACTCCCTCTTCCCCATCCCGACGGTTCCTTCCCCGAGCCCAGGGGCGGCAGTTACGCAATAATCGGCGCGGGAACAGGCCTTGGCGTCGGCGTCCTCAGCAGAATCGGGAGTCGCTACGTCGCCTTCCCTTCGGAAGGGGGGCATACCGATTTCCCCGCCTTCGACAGGGAAACCCAGAAACTGGGGAATTTCCTCAAGACCCGCTACGACAGCTGGCCCGGAACCGAGTGCGTCCTCTCCGGCCAGGGCATTGCCAATATCTACGCTTATGTGCGGGACAGCATGGCCGGTCCCGGAGACGATATTATCCAGGAGATCGATTCCCTGCCGGAATCCCAGCGGCCCGCCCTGATATCCCGGCACGGACGGACCAACCCGGTCTGCAGCCGTGTAATGGAGCTCTTTACCCGTATCTACGGAAAATTCGCCGGGAATGCCGCCCTGAACTTCCTGCCCGAAGCGGGGCTCTTTCTTGCCGGCGGCATAGCCCAGAAAAACATCGAGTACCTGCTTCATGAGCAGCGTTTCATGCGTTATTTCGAGAGCAACTATAACCTCAAGATGCGGGCCCTGCAGCAGCGGGTTCCGGTTTTCCTAATTAAGGAATACAGTGTCTCCCTCCTGGGTGCCGCCCATGCCGCGACGCTGCTTGTAGACTGATCAAGGAGTTTTCCATGTTTATTCCCGACTGGAACTGGACCGACGCCGAGGATATTCCGGCGGAGGGCTGGACAATGATTGTCAGCAAGCGAAACTTCTGTTACAACGCCAAGGACGATTCCGCAGCCTCCCTGGCCGGAGGGACGCCCCTGGTGCCCCTGGACGATCTGCCTTCAAGCTACCTCGCTGCAGGAATGATACGCCTGGGAATCTACCGCGAACGGCCCCTGTTCATCATGGATCGGGAGACTCCTCCGGACAGCCTGCTCTCAATACCCTTTCGACCGGTTCTGGGGCATCTGAATCCTGATCTTCTGCGGGCCGCCATGCTGGGATACCATCTTGTACAATGGATTGCGAACTCACGCTTCTGCGGACGCTGCGGAAAGGAAAACACCTTTCATCACCGGGAAAAGGCCCGGGTTTGTCCGGACTGCGGCCTGGTAACCTTTCCACGGATCTCCCCGGCGGTGATAACCGCGGTCCAAAAGGAGGACAGGATCCTTCTTGCCCATAACAAGAATTTTGCAGCCCCGGTCTACAGCCTGATAGCCGGCTTTGTAGAGCCCGGAGAAAGTCTGGAAGAGGCGGTGGCACGGGAGATATCCGAAGAAGTGGGAATCCAGGTTACGAATATCTCCTACGTCTCGTCTCAGCCCTGGCCCTTTCCCGACTCCCTGATGCTGGGCTTCACCGCGGAATGGAGCTCCGGGGAACTCAGCCCGGACGGAATCGAGATAACAGATGCCGGCTGGTTCAACCGCGACGATCACCCTCAGCTTCCCCTGAAAGGGAGTATTGCCCTGGCCATTATCGAGAAAATCTTCGCCGGCCTCTGCTGATCCGGGATGGCGGTTCTTCGTCCCCTGGTTTACAATGAGAACAGAAACAACAAGCCGGGGGGGCTTTGCCGACGCTGAACAAGGCAGAGCGACGCCCCGGGACATAAGTCCGATGATAACCGAGAAAGAGGAGGAGAAGGAAATGGACAAACCCGCCGTTACAGCTCTCTTGAAGAATGCCGGAATTGATGCGGAACTGACCTTTGAGATCCTGGATCGCTATAATGCCGGGGAATTTGACAATCAACCCGCCGTGGAAATGGATGAAATTCCCGGGATCGATGGTACCAGCGTCATAGACATGCAGGATGCCCGCTGGGAGATGGACAAAAACGCAGCTGTATCCAGACTGAAGGCCCTGGGTGTTACCAAACCCCTGAAACTCCTTGCTCAAACAGAGGGAAACAGAGCGGTATTTACCCGCAGGGGATTGACGGCCCTGGGCTATCTGCTCTACCCCAAAACGGCCTATGGGGTACTGAACGGCGGCTCTGCTACAAGTTATGTGGATGAAAAGAAAAACAGCTCATTCAATGAGAAGCTTATGGAGCTCTACCGCGAACCCTTTGAGGAGATCGCCGGTATGGCCAGGGGCCGGGCAAAGGGGATTACCCCGGCATGCATTCACCCCGATGGAAGCCCCGGACCGAGTTATATGGAACTCAAGATGCGGGGACTCCTGATCAGGGAACTGATCTACCGGGAGATCTCCGGAGACAACAGCTCCCAGGGGCCCATCATGTTCCAGATGACCAGCGTCAATAACGATGAGGAGGTGGCCGCAGCCTACCGGGAGTACCGGAACAGCCCCTTTCTCAAGGATCTCATCGAAAAGCTCGGCACCGACATGACCCGCTGTCGCTCCGGCGCCCAGCCCATGATAGGAGCCTATACCCACTCCGATCTGGGACGGCCCAGACAGGTATTCCTCGGCAGGGACGGTAAAAGCCCCCTCCCCCTGCCCGGGGGCCACGGCCAGAACTTCGCTGTTCTTCAGGACATCTACCGGGAACTGCACGCGGAAGGACGGCTTTTCGCCTACCTGGGTAACGTGGATAACCTTGCGAATCTGCCGTATCCCGCGGGGGTAGGACTCATGGCACTGAGCGGCAGAGAAGCGGGCTTCGAATTCTCTTTCAAGACCCCGGTGGATATCAAGGGAGGCATCCTGATCCGGGATACCCGGGGACGCCTGAACTGCGGCGACATAGGGCCGGCGATCAGCAAGGAGCAGGTGGCCCGTGCAGAGAATGCCGGGAAACCGATCCTCTTTAACTGCGCCACCGGCCTCTTCAACCTGGACTACCTGACAAGGGAACTTTCCGGGATTATCCGCAACCTGCCGACCCGTTTCTCGGACCAGGACAAGGATGCCGGCCGCTACTCCCAGGCCGAGCAGGTGACCTGGGAGGTTATCGGAATGCTGGAGGATTTCTTCATCTTCGGAGTGGACAAATACGAGCGCTTTATCGCCGCCAAGCTGCTTCTGGAGAGCTTTCTTGCCAACGGTCTCCACCTTGAACACCCGCAGTTCCCCGGCGATCCGGATCCTGCAAAGGATCTGCAGACGGTGGGCAGAAAACTGAACCGTGGACTCGAGAAACTATTTCTTGAGGAGTACGGGCTCCGTCAGGAGGGAAAGCAGTGGATTCCCAAGAGTTTTGAGGAGCTTCAGGAAGAAGCCCGCCTCCTGGGAAGGAATCTGGGGGTAATGGAATAATGGCGGACAGGGAAATGACCACGCACATCGATCTGGATTTCAGCAAGGGAAACGGGCTGGTAAGCGCCATAGCCCAGGATGCGAACTCAAAGGAAGTTCTGATGTGCGCCTTTATGAACAGGGAAGCCTTCGAAACCACCCTGGCAACCGGCTACGCCCATTATTACAGCCGAAGTCGGGACAGTCTCTGGAAAAAGGGGGAAAGCTCCGGTCACCTGCAGAAAATCCGGGAAATTCGCGTGGATTGCGATCAGGACTGCGTACTCATGCTGGTGGAACAGACGGGAGTTGCCTGTCATACCGGCAGGCGCAGCTGTTTTTACCGGCGAGCAGTAAATACTGAGGAACTTGATTTCCTTGACCAGGATAAAACCCCGGGAGATACATCCGAAAAGGCTTGAAAAATACGATCTTTCCGGTTATAGTATTGGTCATACCAAATCTCTGGAGGTGACTCATGGCTCACAAGATTACTGACGAGTGCACCAACTGCGGCGCTTGCGAATCCGAGTGTCCGGTTGAGGCCATAAGCGAAAAAAACGATGCCCGCTGGATCGATCCCGATCTCTGCACTGACTGCGGCGCCTGTGTCGAAGTCTGTCCGGTAGACGCTATTGTAGCGGGATAAGGTAATTGCCCTTTCGTGAATGAGGGGGAATCGGTATCAAAACCCGGCGGAAAGCCGGGTTTTTTCATGCCCTCGTCCCGGATCAGGCCCTAGGGGGTCACAGCCAGTGTAAAAGCCATCCCGGCATGGAGTTCCATGGTATCCAGCACGGGTACCGGCAGATCGGAATCCTGCACTACCAGGGGCAGTTCAGTGCATCCCAGAATAACCCCTTCGGCACCCCGATCGATCAGTTTCCCTGCCTCCGTAATAAGAAAATCCCGGGAGGAATCCTCGAAAATTCCGGCACAGAGCTCATCAAAGATAATGGTGTCTATCCTCGTCCTCCCTTCCTTTTCCGGGATCAGGACCTCGAGCCCGTAGTTCTTCTCCAGCTTTTCCGTATAGAAGCCCATCTCCATGGTGAACTGCGTCCCCATCAGGGCTACACGCTTCAGCTTCCCGGCGACACAGGCTTCTCCTGCAGCATCGGCTATATGGACAAGGGGGACGCTGATGCTTGCGGCAATATCATCCGCCAGCAGGTGCATGGTATTGGTGGCTATCAGCACCAGCTCTGCCCCTGCCCGCTCCAGGGCCCGGGCTTTATCTGTCAGAAGCTCCCGTATGGGCTCCCATTCGTTCCGGTGCATCCACTGCGCCAGGGGAGCGAAGTCCACGGAGGCAATAATGCACTCCGCCGAGTGCAGCCCTCCGAACTCCCGGGCAGCCATCTGGTTGAGTATCCGGTAATATTCCTTTGTGGACTCCCAGCTCATTCCGCCAATCAGACCAATTTGCTTCATTCCTTCCTCACTTTCAGTCTTTTACTCAGTCTATATCAAAAAACGGGATTACGGAAAAGCACCGAAAGCCGCATTTGCAGGACCCGGGCATATCTGTTATTCTGAATATACCATAAGATAATTCTTTACATGAGGTTAGTATGAACAAAAAGATGCTCTACCGTTCCTTTCCAGGTAGAAACGAGATGTTGTCGATTCTCGGCTTCGGCTGCATGCGACTCCCCCAGACCAGCGACGATCCCCGGGACATAGATACCCCTCTGGCAACACAGATGCTCCGATCTGCCATTGACCGGGGAGTCAACTATGTCGATACCGCCTGGCCCTATCACGGGGGAGAGAGTGAGAATTTTCTGGCCGGAGCCCTGGCCGACGGATACCGGGAGAAAGTCTACCTTGCCACAAAACTTCCCAGCTGGGAGGTCAGCAGTCATGAGGATATGGACCGGCTCCTGAACAAACAGCTTGAGAAACTCAACACCGGACATATCGACTATTACCTGATCCACGCCCTGAATACCCAGCGCTGGGAAAACCTGACCAGCCTGGGCCTCTTCGATTTTATTGAGAGGGCACTTGCAGACGGCAGAATACAGCACATCGGCTTCTCCTTTCATGATGAACTGCCCCTGTTCAAGACGATCATCGACGCCTACCCCTGGGAGTTCTGCCAGATCCAGTACAACCTGCTGGATACGGATTTCCAGGCCGGTACCGAGGGACTTTCCTACGCCCATGAGAAGGGTGTGGGTATCATTGTAATGGAACCCCTGCGGGGCGGTTACTTTACCCGGAACATTCCCCCCCAGGTCTCCGCTCTCTGGAAGAGGAACGGATTTAGCCGGGATGCGGCAGACTGGGCCCTGCGCTGGGTCTGGAACGATCCGAGGGTAACGATCATTCTCAGCGGTATGAGCCTGCCGGAACAGGTCGAGCAGAACCTGATGAGTGCAGCAGCAGGGGAGCCTGATTCCCTTGGACCTGATGAGCTGGAGACGGTTATACAGGTGCGGGACTTTTACACAAGCCGCATCAAGGTGCCCTGTACATCCTGCCAGTACTGCATGCCTTGTCCCAACGGAGTCGATATTCCCAGGTCTTTCAAGTTCTACAACGACGCCCACATGTTCAATAATCCGGAGGAGCAGCGCCTTCAGTACGGCAAGTTTCTCGCCGGGATGGGTGCCGACCAGTGCATAGCCTGCGGAGAGTGCGAACCGAAATGTCCTCAGAAAATCCCCATCATTGAAGAGCTGGAAAAGGTGGACGCCCTGCTGGGCTGAAGATACCTCACGCTCAATAAAAAATGGCTGTCCGTATCCGAGGTTAACCCTCAATAATGGACAGCCATTTTTATCGGTCTGAATATTTTTAGAAAAATACCCGCTTTATATGGCGTTCCAGCAGGTTTTCCCTGACCTGGTCGGCGACGACATCCTCATAGCGTTCCAGGGCGTCGGTCCAGCGGCTTCCCATCTGGGAGGCGACCTTGTATCCAACGTGCAGAAGCTGCCGCACGTGCATGTTGTAGAGCTTTTCCGACTGATCGTGGCGCAGGACCTTCGCAAAGAAGGGACCTGACCAGCCGTCCACCTCATCGGGACTGGGCAGCCTGTTCTTGTCGATGTCGATGACCGCGGCGTAGGGTGCGCAGAGCTCGTCGAACTTTTTCAGTCCCGTACGGTAGACCTCTCTGGCGATCTCGAGTCCTTCTCCGCCGGCCTCCGCCAGGCCGATAATCTCCTCCAGCCAGGTTGTTCCTGCAGTCTTCAGGTGAAGTCCCGCACCATGTTTGCGCATGGCGGCCTGCATCCCCGGATAGATGGAAAACTTGTCGCTACCGGAATGAATGGAAAGCTTCAGGTTCTCCGGAAGGCCGAATTCCCTGACGGCGAAGGCGATTACGCAGACATCCTCGTCAAACTCCTTGTTGAACTGCTCAACGTTGCCCACGTAGTCGACACCCTTGTTGAAACGGCCGGTAAACTTGGGGGCGATGGTCTGGGCGGGGATGCCTTCGTCGGCAATGGCAGCCAGGATGAAGAGCAGCTCATCGGGAGTCTGGGGAAGATCGGTCTCGTCCATGGAGACCTCGGGGACAAAGTTACCCTCTCCCTTCTTCTCGAGGACATGACGATAGATCTTTCCTGCTTCCTGTACAGCCAGCAGGTATTTTTCTGCGATACTCCGGAGCTTTGCCTCAGTTATCTCCAGCTTTTCATCAATTCCGGGAACATCGATACTGCCGATGTAGGAGGAGTACTTCTTTACGAAGGCTTCGATGGAGTCCTTGTCTGCAGCCTTGCCGGTAAAATCGGCAACGTCCAGGGTGTAGAAGTCCGATGCTTCGATAAAAAGATCCACGTTTCCAAGACCGATGTGGTCGGCATCCACGTAGTAGGAGTTCTTCCAGTTCAGGGCCTTGACCGCCTCATCGGCCTCTTTGCGGGCAGACATGGGATCGGTTCCGACGATGCTGTGCTCCCGGTAACTCTTGTTCCAGACAGGGACAATATCGATCCCCATATCCTTGGCGGCAATAATCGCCTCCAGCTGAGGTCTTCCCTGATGGAAAAAGCGGTCGCCGCAGCCGAATGAATATTTCTCCAGTTTCATGTTTAATCTCCTTACACTAATCTGTGCTTAATCAATTTCCATCCCGAAGTAGTTCCGGGCGTTGTTGTAGCTGATATCCGCGATCATGCCTCCCAGAAGGTCCATGTCCCGAGGGGCTTCACCTTCTTCTACCCAGGTTCCGACCATGTTGCACAGGATGCGCCTGAAATAGTCGTGCCGGGGATAGGAGAGAAAACTCCGGGAGTCGGTTATCATTCCGACAAAGCGGCTCAACAGGCCGATGTTCGCCAGGGCGCTCATCTGGCTCAACATGCCCTCCTTCTGATCGTTGTACCACCAGGCGGTACCCAGCTGGATCTTGCCGGGGGTACTTCCGTCCTGGAAACTTCCGCCGATGGAGGCCAGAAGCTCGTTATCCCGGGGATTCAGGGTGTAGAGGATGGTCTTCGGCAGCATCTCTTCCATATCCAGGGCATCGAGGAAATTGCGGAGGGGTACTGCGATCTGCCCGTCCGCCATACCGTCCAGTCCCGTATCGGGTCCCAGTTTCCTGAAAAGCCGTGTGTTGTTGTTCCGCAGACAATTCAGGTGAAGCTGCATTACCCAGCCCCGCTTCGCGTTCATCCGTCCGAAGTGGAGCATCAGGGCGGTACGGAATTTGTCCGCCTCTCCGGGGCTGACCTCTCCCCCGCTCTTCGCCTTTTTAAAGATAGCCTCCAGCTCCGCGTCGGAGGCGGGAGCATACACCGGCAGGGTCAGGGCATGGTCGGAGAGACGCCCCCCCATGGAATGGAAAAACTCGTGCCGTTTGTCCAGGGCTGAGAGCAGATCCCCGAAGGAGTCGATGCTCATGGAAGCGGCCGCCCCCAGCCTGGCAAGATATTCGATCCAGGCCTCGCCGGTATCAACCGCCATGGACTTGTCCGGCCGGAAGGCGGGGTACATCTTTGATTTGAAGCTTGCGTCCGCCGCCACAGAGGCGTGGTGCTCAAGGCTGTCCGCTGGATCATCCGTAGTACAGACCGCCTTGACGTTGAAATGTTCCATGATTCCCCGGGCCCGGAACTCATCGCCGGAGACAAGCTTTGCATTGATATCCTCGTAGATGCTTTTGGCAGTCTGAGGATTCAGCAGCTTGCCGCTGATTCCGAAGGGATCCTTCATTTCCATATGGGTCCAGTGGTACAGGGGGTTTCCGATGGTTTTGGGAACCGTCTCCGCCCAGGCGGCGAACTTGTCCCAGTCCGAGGCGTCCCCGGTACAGTTGCGTTCAGCCACACCGTTGGCCCGCATGGCCCGCCACTTGTAATGGTCGCCGTATAGCCAGATTTCAGTCAGGTTCCTGAACTGCTTGTTCTCCGCCACCTGCACAGGGGGCAGATGGCAGTGATAATCGAATATGGGCATATCCGCCGCGTACTGGTGGTATAAAGTACGGGCCGCATCGTTCTGCAGCATGAAATCGTCATCGAGAAACTGTTTTGCCATAGTATACTCCTTTTTTTACTGCCTCAGATATTGTGAACCAGGTAACCGCCGTCCACCGGAATGGAAACGCCCGTTACAAAGCCGGATGCTTTTTCGCTGCACAGAAAGAGCAGAGCCCCGGCAAGCTCCTGGACCTCGCCGAAACGGCCGAAGGGAGTATGGTCGATGATGGCCTGCCCTCTGGCGGTCAGATTTCCCGTGGCTTCGTCCATCAGGAGGGCCTTGTTCTGCTTGCCCACAAAGAAACCCGGTGCAATGGCGTTGACCCGGATACCGTCGGGGGCGAACTCCCGGGCACCGGCCATGGTAAGGTTCAGGACCGCCATCTTGGCGGCGCCATAGGCGTGGGTTCCGGAAAGGGGAATGTAGCTGGTCATGGAAGTCAGGTTGATTATGCTCCCCTTGATCTTCTTCTCTTTCCACTTCTTTACAAAAACCTTGGTGGGAACCATAAGACCGGCTACCAGATTGAGGTGAAGGACCTCTTCGAAGGTCTTCATGTCGACGTCCACCCAGTCGGATTTTCCCCGGTTGCCTCCCGCGGCGTTAATCAGTACATCCACGGAACCGAACTGTTTCTCCGTCTCTTCATAGGCTTCAGCTACAGCTGCCTCGTCGCCCGCATCGGCCTTGACCCGCTGCAGCTGGTCCTTCAAACCCGTAGCCCTGGCAAGCTTATCCAGGTTCTCGTCGATGGAGGGATACCGGTGACCCCAGAGTGAAACATTGGCCCCCGCCTGAAGCAGGGCTTCACCCATGGCGTAGGCGATGTTTCCGCCGCCGCCGGTAATTACGGCGGTTTTTCCTTTTAAACTGAACATCTCTTCCAAATAATTCATAATCCGTTCCTTAAAGTTAATTTTATCCCCCGGACTTCACGTCCGGGGTCGGTATCCGGGCTTAAGCGCTGTTTTCAGCCGGGTAGTCGGCAATCAGAACATCGATTTCCGCCGCCCGCATATTTTCCTCTCCGGAGAAATCCCTGTCGGTAATCAGTACATCCACCCCGTCGGCCCGGGCAAAGACCGAAAACGCGGTGTACTCGAACTTCGACGAATCCGCCAGGATTACCCGCCGTTCGGAAACCTCCAGGGCACGCTGCTTGAGCTGGGCCTCCAGGATATTCTGGGACGAAAATACCCCCGCGGCGGAAAAGCCGGTGGCCCCCATAAAACAGGTCCCGATCTGAAAGTCCCGCAGGTTCTCTATGGCTGTCGGCCCGAGAAAACTGCCGGCCTCCTTGTGATAGGCTCCCCCCACGGCGATCAGGCTTATTCCCGGTCTGTCCGCCAGGCGGTTCATCACGTCGATGGAGTTGGTGACTACCCGCAGGGCAATATCCGCCACCGCCTCGGCAAAGAGCATGCAGGTGGACCCGGAATCTATGTAGATGGTGTCCCCTTCCCTGACCAGTTCCGCCGCCCTGGCGGCTATGGCGAGTTTCTTTTCCCGGTTCTCGTTGCGCCGCATGTTCAGGGTCCGCCGAAATCTGCGGTCCTCCGCCAGCTCTGCTCCCCCGTGGGTGCGGATCAGAAAGCCCATCTCCTCCAGGGTTGTCAGATCCTTGCGGATGGTAACCTCGGAAACCTTCAGCCTCGCGGTAAGATCTCCCACGCTGACGGAGCGTAATCGGGAGAGGATGGTAAGTATTTCATCGTGCCGTCTGTTGGCTGGCATTTCGTTTCCTTTCGGTTTCTACAGTAGTACGCAATACGGTGGGTGTCAATGAGAAAATGTAAGGGTTTACAAAACTTGACACAGCCCCGTTGACATAGTACAAGTTTCATTACAGACTGATAAACGTAAGCGTACAAAACTATCGTATCCCGCCGGTCTTGTACCGTCAAGGAGGAATAATGAGCGACCCAGTACAGGAATTAAAGGATTTCAAACCCCGGAAGGAGTTCTTCGTCGGTATCGATTCCGATGGCTGCGCCTTCGACTCCATGGAGATCAAACACAAGGAGTGTTTCTGCCCCCAGTTCATCTACCACTTTGGTCTGCAGTCGGTCTCCAAATACGCCCGGGAGGTATGGGAGTTTGTAAATCTCTACTCCAAAAACAGGGGCTGTAACCGCTTCATGGCTATCCAGTACGCCACAGAGCTTCTTGCCGCTCGTAAAGAGGTAAAAGACCGCCACGCCGAGGTTCCGGTGCTCAAGGACCTGGCGGACTGGTGCAAACGGGAGACGAAACTCGGGAATCCCGCCTTCCTGGCGGAGGTGGAACGGAACCCCTCCGACGAGATGAAGATGATCAAAGCCTGGTCCCTGGGGGTCAACGAAACCATCGCCTGGTTCGTCAAAAACGTTCCTCCCTACCCTCTGGTTGAAGAGAGCCTTCAGAAAATGACCGAAAAAGCCGACGCCCTCGTCGTCAGCCAGACCCCCACCGAAGCCCTGGAAAGGGAATGGGGTGAACACGGTATAGACAAGTATGTCCGAATGATCGCCGGTCAGGAACGGGGAACCAAAACGGAACACATCAGGTTCGCCGCCGGCGGAAAGTATCCTGCGGAAAAAATCCTGATGATCGGGGATGCACCGGGGGACTACAAGGCAGCCAAGGCAAACGACGCTCTCTTCTTCCCCATCAACCCCGGACACGAAGAGGCGAGCTGGGAAAAGCTCTACAATGAGGGACTGGACCGCTTTTTTGCCGGGACCTTTGCCGGGAGCTACCAGGAGGAACTTCTGAGGGAGTTTGATCAGTACCTCCCCGAGAAGCCCGGCTGGAATTAGGGCCGAAAGGAGAGAGGAGAAATGCTCTATTACGCCGCAGGCTCAGAAGACAGGGTTATTTCCGATGATGAACTCAAAAGCATCGTCGAAAGCACCTTAAAGAAACTGGGGAACCCGAAGAAAGTCCTCGCCCTTCCCCCGGACATGAGCCGCTTTCATTCCCAGGCCGGAAAGATTACCACCTTCTTATACGACTACTACGGCAAGGCCCTTACGGACATCATGCCGGCCATCGGAACCCACGCTCCCATGAGCAGGGAGGAGACGGACAGGATGTTTCCGGGTGTTCCCCGGGAACTCTTCCGGGAACACCGCTGGCGAAAGGACCTCTTCACCCTGGGGACGGTTCCCGCTGACTTTGTACGGGAACAGACCGGAGGCAAGCTCGATTTCGACTGGCCCGCCCAGGTAAACAGCCTTCTTGCGGACGGCGGTCATGATCTTATCCTGTCGGTTGGACAGGTGGTCCCCCACGAGGTCATCGGCCTGGCGAACTACAACAAGAACATCTTTGTCGGGACCGGCGGTCAGGAGGGCATTAACAAAAGCCATTTTGTGGGCGCCGTCTACGGAATGGAGAGAATCATGGGAAGGGCGGACAATCCCGTCCGGGCCATTCTGAACTATGCCTCTGAACACTTCGGCGATAAGCTTCCCAAACTGGTCTATATCCTCACGGTTATCGGCAGGGCGGAGGACGGAAGCCTCCCCATCCGGGGCCTTTTTATCGGGGATGATCACGAGTGCTTCTATAAAGCCGCGGAACTCTCCCTGAAGGTCAACTTTACCATGCTCGACAGGCCCATAAAAAAGGCGGTGGTCTATCTGGATCCCGAGGAGTTCAAGAGCACCTGGATCGGGAACAAGAGCATCTATCGTACCCGCATGGCCATAGCCGACGGAGGAGAGCTCATCGTTCTGGCCCCGGGTGTAAAGGAGTTCGGGGAGGACTCTGAAAACGACCGGATCATCCGCAAGTACGGCTACGTTCGTACCAGCGAGGTGCTCCGACTGGTGGATGAGAACGAGGACCTTCAGCAGAACCTGGGGGTCGCAGCCCACCTGATTCACGGTTCTCCCGAGGGGCGTTTCTCCGTAACCTACTGCCCGGGACACTTGAGCCGGGAAGAAATTACCGGGGCGGGTTACAACTACGCCGATATCAATGAGATAACCCGGCGCTACAACCCGGAAAGCCTCAGCGACGGCTGGAACACCCTGCCGGACGGTGAAGAGATCTATTATGTATCCAATCCTGCGGTGGGCCTCTGGGCCGTACCGGAGAGGTTTACTGACAACTGACAGTATTATTACAGAGTAAGAGTATAAGGAGTCATTATGGCGGAAAAAAAAGCGGATATCGGCCTCATCGGCCTGGCGGTTATGGGACAGAACCTTGTCCTCAACATGAACGACAAGGGATTCAAGGTGGCGGTTTTCAATCGGACCGTAAGCAAGGTAGACGATTTCCTGAAAGGTCCGGCCAAAGGCCGGGACACCATCTACGGTGCCCACTCCGTGGAGGAGTTTGTAGCTCATCTGGAACGTCCCCGGAAGGTCATGCTGATGGTAAAGGCGGGAGATGTTGTGGACAGCTTCATCGAAATGGTCCTGCCCCACCTTGAAGAGGGAGACCTGATTATTGACGGCGGGAACTCCCATTTTCCCGACACCATTCGCCGCACCAAAGCCCTGGCGGATAAGGGGATTCTCTATATCGGCACCGGCGTATCCGGTGGTGAAGAGGGAGCACGCCTGGGACCATCAATGATGCCCGGGGGCAACAAGAAAGCCTGGCCCCTGGTCAAGAACATTTTCCAGTCCATCGCCGCCAAAACCGACGACGGAGAACCCTGCTGCGACTGGGTCGGCGAAGACGGTGCCGGTCACTACGTGAAGATGGTCCACAACGGTATTGAGTACGGAGATATGCAGCTGATCTGCGAAGCCTACATGCTTATGAAGAATGCCTTAGGGATGGATGCCGACGAGATGCACGAGGTATTCAAGGAGTGGAACACCGGAGACCTGGACTCCTACCTGGTGCAGATAACCCGGGATATCCTGGCCTTCAAGGATGAGGACGGATCGGCCCTGGTGGAAAAGATTCTGGATACCGCCGGGCAGAAAGGTACCGGCAAGTGGACGGGAGTCAGCTCCCTGGATCTGGGGGTACCGGTAACCCTGATCGGCGAAGCGGTTTTTGCCCGCTGTCTTTCCGCCATGAAGGAGGAACGGGTGGAAGCCGGCAAGGTGCTTTCCGGACCGGATACCAGATTCTCCGGCGACAGGGCCACCTTTATTGAAGACATAAAGAAGGCCCTCCTGGCGAGCAAGATCATCTCCTACACCCAGGGCTATATGCTGATGCGGGAAGCTGCCAGGGAATACGGATGGAACCTGAACTACGGCGGAATCGCCCTCATGTGGAGGGGCGGATGCATTATCCGTTCCGTCTTCCTGGGACGCATCAAGGAGGCCTTCGACAAGAAGGCGGACCTGAACAACCTGCTCATGGATGACTGGTTCAAGAACAAGATCGACGAGTGCCAGGCCTCCTGGCGTAGGGTCGTCGCCAAGGCCGTTGAACTGGGGATTCCCACCCCGGCCTTCTCCACCGCTCTGGCTTTTTACGACGGATACCGGAACGACCGGCTTCCCGCCAACCTGCTCCAGGCCCAGCGGGACTACTTCGGGGCCCACACCTACGAACGCGTGGACAAGCCCCGGGGCCAGTTTTTCCACACAAACTGGACCGGAACCGGCGGAGACGTTTCCGCCAGTACCTATAACGTGTAGCAGAATCCGTATACAGTGATAGCAGCCGCCGGGACCCCCCGGCGGTTTTTTTTGGCGCTGTACCGGTTCAAATTTTCCTTAAGAAATTCATCGAAAAATTTGACTTCCGGAATACGATGGACTACATTGATGGTGTTGGATGTTTCTTGTTATAAGGAGGCACCGATGGAACAACCGCCTGTAAGGACAGGCCGGGATCAGCCCCGGCATTCGGATCGTGTTGGTAGATTCTAATTTTATCAAACGGGAGGCGCCTATAGAAATACACTATAGAGTGGCTTACCGAAGAGGTAATTTCGAACTCCTTTTGGAGTAACAAAACGAAATACCGGTTCCTTGCAGATTACAGGAACGATATTTACAAGCCGGCTTCAGGCCGGCTTTTTTTTATATAGATCCATGCGGATTTTTTGCATTCCCCCGGGTATCTGCATATAATTGTAAATACCAATGAACGAAAGAGATCGACAGGAACGGCGGCTCCGCAGAATTGAGGGCTTCCTTTACAGGATCAGTGTATTCCGCCACAGTAAACCTGTTTCACAGACAGGGCAAAAGCACTCCTTCTTTATCGGGCCACACAGGGCCCAGGCCGTGGATTTTGCCTCGGAGGATCTTAAAAAATACAGAAAGGCCCATCGGAATTAATATCAGCGCAGGTGTACTTCCGTCCCGGTTTCGTCCTTCCAGAGAGAAGCAAAACCTTCAGCGACCTCCCCGTCTCCCGGAACGATAATTACAAGCCCCAGAACCGGGGACTCCCCCTCCCGGTGATCGCAGACCAGGTTTTCGTCCACACAGTCGACGAGAAAGTAACCACCCTTCCGTGCGGGGAGTGCGCCTTTAATCCGGAAGGCTTTCTGCGCCGCCCGCCGCAGAAAGCCTTCCAGGGCCTCCTGCAGAACAGGTTCGGAGGAATGAAGATAATAGCTTTTGGGCCGGCCGGAACTGCCCCAGCCCATATATTCCTGTTCGGGTTCACGGATCTCAGGTTTTCCTCTCAGGGCCTGCTCAATATCCCTCAGTCCGATTTGCCCCTGGGAAGCGAAAAGCAGCGGAACATCAGGACGAAGCTCCCGCAGCAGGGATTCCGTGGATGCGATCTGCTCAGATGACATCAGGTCGGTCTTGTTCAGGACCACCGCGGCGGCATACGCCACCTGCTCCCGGATCGCCTGAACGGTCCGGCTGAGAACGGGGTAGCGGGGCCCGTCGACAATGCATATGAGTCCGGCGAGTTCGATTCTGCCGGCGCTGGTTTTACTGATTCCTTCCACCATGTCTTTCAGGGTCGAGGGTTTGGAAAGGCCAGAGCACTCGGCGAGAATGAGGTCCGGACCCCTTTCGGCAAGCCGGATAAGGCTGGAGGCCAGAGGAGCTGCAAGGCAGGCACAGAAGATCTGTCCGTTGTTCAACTCGAAGATCTCCCCCGAGGCGTCCTGCACCCTGGAGGCATCTATACCCACGGCACCGAACTCGTTGATTATAAGCCCCGCCCGGCGTCCGTCGAGGCTGTCCAGCAGGCTGTTCAGGACCGTCGTTTTACCGGCGCCGAGGAAACCGGCGATAAAGTAGAGGGGAACCGGTTTCATTTTTCCAGCAGGCCCTCTATTTCCCTAAAGAGTTCATCCCGGCTGGGAATTATGGAGGAGTATTTCAATTCGCCGTTGATATAGATGCTGGGAAGCTGCTTGACCCCCATGGCACCGCAGCGGGCTATATTCTCGGGAACAGTATATTTGTACTCCACCACATCGATTCTGTCCCCGTAGTGCTCCTTGGCATCCAGGGCGGAGGCCATCATGTAGGTACAGGCGGCACAGGTGGCGGAATCCAGGGTAAAGACCTCGATAAGGGGCCTCTCCAGGTTAGGATAATCCGGCAGTTCTCCCTCGAAGACCAGGTCCTCCTTGGTGTAGTTGGCAACCATGGTTCGGGTGGCTTCCGTGTTATGGACGGCCTGTTCGGCGGCGATGGTGTTTTCGATGGGGGTGGCATAGGGCATATCGCAGCCCGGGGAGATGATCAGGTTATCGTGGGAGACGGAGTCCATGAGGTCTATGACGGTCTTCATGTTATCCTGCTGGTTGCCGAAGAGCATAACTGAGGTAAGGGGGATGTTTCCTGCCAGCACCACATCATACCTGTCGGTAATCTCCTTGGCCGTCGCCAGGTCTACATTCTCGTCCACGGAGATATTGTCCGGTTTTGTGCGGCACATGGGTTCGATGTTGTTCGTGGCGTTTCCGCAGACAAAAAACGACGAAAAGGCCCCCCGGTCGCGGATGCAGTCGAAGAGTTCGGTAAAGGGTTTTTCCATGAACTCGGCAAAATGATCAGGCGAGATCTGCGAGATGAGGGGATCCACCGCGGCTATAACGTCCATCCCGGCATCGATGAAGTATCCCGCCAGGACCTTCGCCACCCTGTTGGTATACTCCAGCAGCCGATGGACATACCCGGGGTTCATGATCATATCCATGAAGATATTGGTCCCCCGCAGATGAGATGCCAGGGTAAAGGGGCCGCAGAGAAGGCCATAGAGGGCGGTAGTATCCCCCACCCGCTGCTTCATCTGCTTCATGGTTTCGATCTCGAGGGCCAGGCGACCGTCCGCGGCGGCGGGAATGGTATCGGGGATCTCGTCGGTATCCGCCAGGGGGTGGGTTTTAACGGTGGGAGGAGAGTCTTCCGCCCATACGAGCTCACAACCCAGAATCTCAGCCTCAATCTGCAGGTCGAACATTACCGGCTGTCCGTCGGGTTTGTAGATTCTGTTGACCTCCAGCAGGGATTCAAGAAGTTTTGCCCCCTCCGTGGAAACCTCCCGCGCCGTATAACCCTTCAGCTTTCCGGCGTGGACACCGGCGAAAGGAACCCAGGGGACGGTATCGGGGTAGTTATTTTTCATGACCGCGTAGATGCGCTCTTTTCCTGTCATTGCTCCTCCATTCTTTACTGCCGTAATCCCATCCTAATGGAGGGGACCCTGTTTCTCTTGTAGTTTTTTCCGATCCTTGGAATTTTCAGCTTCGGTTGAACACGCAGGCAATAAAAAAGCCCGATCCTGGGACCGGGCAAAAATCTGTTTTCAGTTCCGATTCAGCTTGCGCAGGCGGCAACAGCCGCTTCAGCGGCGGATGTGGCATCAGCGGAGTAGATATCAGCACCGATGGACTCACAGAAGTTCTGGGTAACCGGTGCGCCACCGACCATTATGGTAATGGAGTCCCGCATTCCGGCCTCTTTTACCGCCTTTACCACGTTCTCCATTTCCGTCATGGTGGTGGTAAGAAGAGCCGAGCATGCAATTATCTGCGCCCCCTCTTCCTTTGCGACGGTTACGAACTTTTCGGTAGCCACATCAGCTCCCAGGTCGATGACTTCAAGACCCTTGCCTTCCATCATTATTTTAACCAGGTTCTTTCCGATATCATGGAGGTCGCCTTTTACGGTTCCCAGTACAACCTTGCCCTTTCTGTCTCCCGGGCCGCCAACCATATGGGGTTTCAGGACTTCGATTCCGGCGTTCATAGCTCTGGCAGCGATAAGAACCTCCGGTACATATACTTCATTCTTCTTAAAGCGCTCACCGACGATGCCCATTCCGAGCATGAGACCTTCGTTAAGGATCTCCTTGGCACTGGAACCTTCATCCAGCGCTTTCCTGCAGAGATCTGCAACCTCTTTGGCCTTTCCCTTCTGCAGCATTTCAGAGATTTCATTCCAGTCAGCCATTCCGTTCTCCTTTTGTGTGTGTCTGACATTATCCAATGCCTGTTAGCCCGCGTATTGAAAAAAATGGATTCTTTTTGAATTTTCTTTTGACCCTTTCTACTATTTTACCACAAATCCCGGAATTATACCTTACAGTTATTCTAATGTATCTCCTGGTTCTCTCCTGCAGATCTGCCCCGGGACTCCCGATACCTGCCGGGGGTCACACCGGCTATCTTTTTAAACACCTTGGAGAAATAGGACTGATCCTCGTACCCGACCATTGCCGCCACATCGACGAGGGGAATGCTGGTATTGCGAAGAATATTCCTTGCTTTATCTATCCTGTACCTGTTCAGATAGTTGTTGAAACTCACCTTGAGTTCTTCCTTGAATACCTTGGAGAAGTAAGCAGGAGACAGGTAGACCTCCCTGGCAACGGCATCCAGGGTAATCTTTTCTGCAAAGTTCTGGTGAACGAACTGGACCGCCCGGTAGATGGCATCGGCATGCTTCACCTCCCGCAGATCGAAGACGAAATCGGTAAAACGCAGCATGATTCGGGAGAGCCAGGCCGCCAGATCGTCAACGGAACTGAAGGTGTGAATCTGTCTCAGGTATTTGAGGTTGAGCCCGAAAACCTGCTCAACCTCGGCCCCCCCTTCGACGGCAGCCCGGGAGAGCAGTACCACCAGTTCCAGCACACGGGATTTGACAACTTCGAAATTCCTTCCTGCGGAAAAGAATACACTCCCCAGAATCTCGTTCAAGAGACGCTGGGAGCCCTTCTTGTCGCCCTGGGAAATCAGCCGGAGAAGCTCTCGTTCCTTCTCGAAGGGGTAGCTGTGAGTCTCCGCATCCTCCAGATCCTTGATATACTGAATGTACTCACTGATCTTCGACTGCTGCTCCAGGGCCTCGGTGGACACCAGAAAACGGGAGTCCCCCTGAAAAGAGAGATGTTCCGCGGACACGGCTAGAAGCTCGCTCAAGGCGGTTACCCTGTCGGGAGAAACCTGTCTGACAGTTCTGAGCTCCCCAAGGATCTGTTCAAGACCCTCGCTGATTCCGTACTTGCGTGTCAGCTCATCCAGGACTTCCTCCGGTTCAATCATTAAAACCGGCCCCCCCACAAGGACGCCCTGCATGATTCCGTCGATTACGATGGGAGAGGCCCAATGGACCAGGGAGACCGGGCAAAAATAGATGTACTTGCCACCGAAGCGTTCAGCCTGGTACCCGCCCCAGAGATGCACCTGCCGGCAGTTGAGCCTCTCCTTGAGAAGAGGCTGCAGGGCCGAACAGAACCTGCAGATATCTCCGGGATACAGGGTATCCCCGGTATTGTCGATTACCGAACACCCGCAGCCCGTGGCCTTGGCGTAAACCCCGGCGAGCCGGCGGGCCTGTTCCCTGTTAAGTTCGTGTACAGCAGAATCCATGGTTACGGAAAACTATAGCAAGTTTTCAGTGTTGGGAAAAGAACATCTGTTCCACGTACTTTTCCTGGAAACTCATACTCCCCGAAAGCTCCACGTAATCAACCTGCCCGGCGAGTTCCTGAACATGTTTGAAATCCCGGGCCGAGAGAAGCACCCGCAAGGCCCCGGCCCCGGCGGTATTGCCCGCCGGAACAATACGTTCGGTCAAAGCCCCGGGCAGAAGTCCTGTGGCCACGGCACTCTCTATATCGATGAAGCTGCCGAAACCGCCGGCCAGGTGGACCCTGCTGATTTCCTCAGGGCCGATACCGTATTCCTCCAGAAGAACCTCAATCCCCGCCGCAACGGCGGCCTTTGCCAGCTGTACCTCCCGTACATCCTTCGCGGTAAAGAGAAGATCATGCCCGTCCCTGCGGCGGGCGATAAAAAAGCCTTCCTCCCGTACGCGGGCACGCAGATCCTCCGGAACATCCCCGGGGAGCTCATCCGGCGGCAGCAGTCTGCCTGTCTCATCCACAAGCCCTGTCCGTACCAGAAGAGCCATAAGGTCGATAATACCGGAGCCGCAGATGCCAAGGGGCAGATCGTCCGCGATGGTGGTCCATTTCATTTCTTCCGCCGGGGAGAGAAATACTCTGTTGATCGCTCCGGGGATTCCCCCCAGTCCGCATGAGATGGTGGCGCCTTCAAAAGCCGGTCCGGCAGCGGTGGAACAGGCGACAATACGCCTCCGGTCACCCAGGACGATTTCTCCGTTGGTACCGATATCGATGAGCATTGCGGGCTTATTCTGCTCCCGGATTCCCGTGGCCAGCATGCCGGCCACAATATCCGCCCCGATAAAACCGGAAATTGAGGGCAGCAGAATCAGGGGTATCGTAAGGGGCAGTCGGGGCAGAAGTAGAGCACTGGACTCGATTCTCATCTCGGTGAAAGCCGGAATAAAAGGGGCTGCCGCTATAGTTCGGGGATCGATCCCGGCAAACAGGTGCATCATAACCGTATTCCCCGCAATGGAGACCCCCCGAAGATCCTCCCAGAGGATGTCAGCCTCCTCCACCAGTCGGTAAAGCATACGGGAGAGCTGACCGGCAATGGCCCTCTGCTGTGGCCCGGGTCCGGAATCGATTACCGCCTGTACCCTGGAGATGACATCTCCCCCCCAGGATTTCTGCAGATTCAGTCCCGATACGATCCCCCCGACCTTTCCGGACCCCAGATGAACCAGGTAGGCCACCACCGTGGTCGTTCCTATATCCACCGCGACACCATAACCTGGGCCGGCATCCCGGGGCAGTACTGCCCAGGGAAAACCGTCAAGAAGAGACAGGGTGAGACTGCTGCCTGTATCGCTGACCAATCCGGAAAGCCGGTTAAGCAGATGAAGGGGAAGCTTCACAGAACGATACTGTTCGTCCTGTTCGAGGGCTCTGGTCAGGGATTCAGATACCCGCACCGTATTACTGCGCTGGTCATCGAGGGAGGGAGGAGCATACTCAATCCTGACAGCCTGAAAGGGAGGATCAACTGTGCCCTCATAGACGGCATGATCGCTTACGATGGCTGCTCCGCTGGAGTTGAAGAGGGGGCTTACGACACAGTCTCCCTGCAGTGTAATCATGCAGGCAAGACGTTCCCCCTTTTCCAGAGTCAGGGAAGATAAAAAGCGCTTTTCCTGCGGTTCCGGGGCCGAAACCTCGCCGTCCACAAGGACCCTGCATTTTCCGCAGGTGCCTTTTCCGCCGCAGGGGGCATCAAAATCAAAATCATCGAAGCCCTGCAAGGCTTCAAGCAGGTTCGTTCCCCGGGGGACCTTCCGGACCTCTTCGATCCCCTCCCGGAGCATGGTAAGCTGTACAGTCTTCATTAGTGAAAGAGATTATCATTTGTCAGACACATTTGCTTGTACTTTTTTTTGAAAGGTGCAAAAAAGGCGGGGAAATGCGGCTTGACAGGTCACCGTCTATTGCCTAGGGTGCATAGATACTTTTCACCCTGAAAGGCGGATGATCTCGATGTTTGAATTCCTGCACTCCTTCAATCTTGACGTCTGGCAGTGGCTGCTGGCGATAATCGCGGTTGCCGGTATCGGCGCAAACAAAACAGGAATTGTGGGCATCAATCTGCTCTCGGTTGCCATCCTGGCGGCCATCTTCGGAGGAAAAGCATCAACCGGGGTTCTTATGCCCTTTCTCATCATGGCCGATATATTCGCCATCAGCCATTACCGCAGATCGGTCCGCTGGAAACACCTGTTTACCATTCTATTCTGGGCCCTGCTTGGGGTCTCTGCGGCTCTGTATGTGGGAGAAATCATTGCGGACGAGTATTTCAGAATAATACTTGCAGCTGTTATTTTTACCCTCCTTGCAATGACGGTTCTGAGTGAAATGAGCGGGAAGCGTTTTCATCCGAAAAAACACTGGTATGTTACAATTTTCATCGGACTTATCGGCGGGTTCACTTCCATGATCGGCAACGCCGCCGGACCTATTTTTACCCTCTATTTTGTCTCCTTACGGCACACGAAAAACGAATACATCGCCACCAGGGCCTGGTTCTTTTTTATCATCAACCTGATAAAAATTCCCCTTCATCTTTTTGTCTGGGAAACCATTAACCCCACAACCCTCAGTTTCAATCTGGTTCTTGCTCCGGCGATTTTCCTTGGAGCGGTAGCAGGAATACTCATTGTCAGGAGAATTCCTGAACGGGGGTACAAGGTCTTCATTCTGACGGCCACCCTGGTATCCGCAATCATGCTGTTGTTTTAAGACGCACCGGGTTTACATCATCTTCATGTTCCCCTTGTGAAAAGCAAGATCCAGGACCATGACCATGGCGCCCTGCTTCTTTTCCATATCTCCGGTAATTCCCTCGATTCCTTCAAGGACTTCATTTATTTTATCCTCCGGAACCAGGGCCATGATGGTACGGCTGCGGTTTCTGTCGGCTTTCATAAAGCCGATAAAATCAGCGAAGAGAGGTATGTTGGAGATAAACTGCCCCATTCCGAAGGATTCGATGATGGTTGCTCCTTCAATACCCTCCTCGATAAAGAATTCCAGCACATTGTAGAAAAAATCCTCCAGGTAGAGGTTGAGGATCAGAAGCTTCATCTTTTGCGCCTTCCCGCTCTGCTCCGCCGCTGCCGCACGGCTATGGCGGATAAAGGCCTCATACATTGCAGTCTCCGTGGGGGCCCTGAGAATCTCGTTTCGTATCGCCGGAATCCCCGCAATACGGGAAATCGCCGCCAGGATCTGCAGATGCTCGTTAACCGCAGACGAAGGTCCGAGGATTACAAAAATGAGCTTTACCTTCTTTTTGTCCAGGGAATCAAACTCAACCCCTTTTGGGGCCACGGCGAAAAAGACCAGAAACTCATCCATCTCATCCAGCCTGGCATGGGGAATGGCGATCTCCCCGCCGAAGGCGGTGGATCCCTGCTCTTCTCTTTTTTGCAGGGCCTCGAAAACATCGTCCTGGGAGAGGGTTTTCAGCTTCTCGCTCTTATGTGCAAGCTCAGCAAGCTTCCTGAGGACTTCCTCTTTCGTTCTGCCCTTCAGGCCGAGTTTACAGCATTTTTTCTCGGTGAGTTGATACAGTTCCATCAGGCCTCCATTTCGTTGCCCCGGATCAGGGCATATTTTGAGATCGGCGGGCCGATAAGCTCATTGATAAACACGGACAGCAGGATAATATTAACCATGGTGTCGATAATCACAATCTGCTCAGGAGGCAGGTAGGAAACCAGGGGAGATGCCTGAATCATGAGAACCAGCCCTATGGCGACTCCCGCCTGGGGCAGCATACAGAATCCCAGGTAGGTACGGATTGTTCCCCGGACCTTCCCCAGAAGGCTCCCGAAATATACGCCGGAGTACTTTCCCAGTGCCCGGAACAGGATATACCCCCCTCCCAGCAGTAGGATCTTCGTCTGTATCAGGATTGCGGGCTGCAGCTCCGTTCCGGCTATCACGAAAAAGAGGGCATATATGGGCGGAGTCAGAGGTTCCAGAATACGAAAGATACGGTGATTCGAGGGGGAAAGGTTGATAATAACCGCCCCGGCGGCCATGTTCGTCATGAGAGGCGAGAGCTCAAAAATGACCGACACGGCGGTGGCAAGGAACACGAAACCCAGGCTTATTATCATGATCTCGTTGCTGCTCTTCTTCCGGGTAAAACGGTGAATAAGAAAACCCGCCACGGCCCCTGCCGCCAGAGAAAGCAGAACCTCCCCCAAAGCATGGATGATTACCAGGACTGCACCATGATCGGCTCCGGAGACACCAAGAAGCCCCGAAGCCATGGCAAAACTAAGACCGAAGAGTATGACCGCCCCCGCATCATCGAGGGCTACAACCCCGTACAGGTAATCGACGAAAAGTCCCGTCGCCCTCAGGGACTGCACAATCGCGACGGTCGCAGCAGGTGCGGTAGCCGAGGCTATGGCCCCCAGCATGAGGGCGTAGGGCAGGTCAAAGCCCAGGAGAGTCATGCCGAAAACCACGGCACCGAAGGAGGCAAGAAGCTGAACAATGGTAATAATTACCACCTCTTTACCTACCCGCTTCAATTTTACCCAGTAAAACTCGCCGCCGATGGTCAGGGCAATAAGCCCCAGGGCCACTTCTGTAACAATCTTGAGGTTTTCTCCCATGTGGTGGGGAACTATGCCGGTAACGGTCTCTCCCATAATCAGGCCTGCGACTATGAAGCCGGTGATTTCCGGCAAGCGAAACAGGGAGGCGAGCTTTCCTGTAAAATATCCGATAACCAGGAGCATTCCCAGGGTAAACAGGGCATGGTTGCTCATTAAATCGCGGAATTCGACTAAAAAAGAGATCAGAGTTTGCATTACAACCTCCCGCGTTCTATATATATACTATCGCCGGGAGGCTTCTTACGCAATGAAATTACAGTTGTAATATTGACAGCGCCTGTCTCCCTGCGCATAGTTTAAGAAGAGGTTTATTATGGATAAAAGAAGGTTTTCCCGCACAGGTTTCCAGACATCCGGAGAAATCCTCCTGGGGGACAGACGCATTGAGGTATCGGTAATCGACCTCTCCCTGAAAGGTGCGCTCTTCTCCTCGGATGCCGATATCTCCGTCGGCAGCGCTGTTGAGCTTCTGATACACCTCTCCAACTCAGAACTGAGCATAAACACCGAGGGAAAGATCGTACACCGGGAGGGCAGCAAGTACGGAATCCGCTTCTCCAGCATCGATGCGGAGAGTATGATTCACCTGCGCAGCCTCATGGAATACAACACCGAAAATTATGACAAAATCGGCTCGGAACTGGCCTTTCTGTTCCACGAAGAGGATACCGAAGAGAATTAACGCCGATGGACCGCGGCGAATCCATCGGTACGGACCGTCTGCTCCGAGACACTTCCGCTGTATTTGACGGAACCGAATCCTGCAATCTTTCCGCTCAAACGCCCCCCCATCAGATGGAGTTCCACGTTGGATGCTCCCGCCAGGTTCAGATCAACATTCATGAAACTGCTGTCGGATAGATCGATGTTGGAAGCTCCCGCGGTCCTCAGACTCAGGTTGTTCGCCTCCAGCCCGATACCCCTTACGTTGGAGGCTCCGTCGAATACAAGCTCGAGCCCGTCGCCGCTGAAATCGCGAATTTCAGCGTCAGCTGCTCCCTCGACCATAAGCCGAGTCAAGGTATCGAGTTCCAGCTCAGCCCGGAAGGGCATGTTTTCTCCGGGTTTGAAATTCTTTCCAAGACTCAGCTGCAGTGTATCCCCCTCCCTGCTCGTCCTGAGCATATCCCGGGCTTCCACGGGCAGGTTCAATTCTCCCCGGTTTTCCGACCCCTGCTTGAGACGTATCTGCCAGCCTCCGGTAAAATGGAGGGAACGGATATCCGCTGTATCCAGCGGAACCGTAACCCGCTCACCGCTGTAATCGAGGCCTGGTCCGCTTACAATTTCAAGGTCCCTGCCGACATTAACCCGCAGCAGGAACAGGGAAACAATAATTACAAGCACCGCAAGGGCTATTCCTGCGGCCAGCAGCAGGCTGCTTTTTTTCATTTACTTCTCCTCTTTCACGGTCGCCGTCGGGCAGAAGCCCTCCGACTCCGCTCTGCCTTCGTTCAGGACCGGCAGAGCCGCTCCTTCACTCTTTCACGGTCGCCGTCGGACTTTCGTCCTCAGACTCCGCTCTGCTTCGGTCTGGTATGTTCTTCCTTGTACTTATCGTAGTACTCCCGGACCTCGCGGAAATCGATGTCCAGCACCTCCATGGAATGAAAGACATCCGGAAGGGTGTGGCGAAGAAAGTTCTCCTTCCGGGAGGCCAGCACCCTGTTCCGGGCCCCGATGCTGACGAAATATCCCAGGCCCCGCTGGTTATGGATTATCTGCTCATCCTGAAGCTGTCCGTAGCTTCTGAGCACGGTATTTGGATTGACCTCCATTGCGGCGGCCATGTCCCTCACCGAGGGGATCCTCTCTCCCTCCGGGTACTTTCCGTTCAGGATCATGTCTCCCATATAGTCCCTGATCTGCATAAAGATGCTTCGGGATTCATCAAAGCGCATTCTTTACTTCCGCCTCCCGGACCCTCAGGTATGTAATCAGCCAGCAGAAGGGCGCCGTGAGCCAGAGATAGAGGGTCTTCACTATCCTCAGAATCAGCTCTCCCGTCTCGAGGGTGTTTCCAAAAAAACGGTCTCCCACATGAATGCTCATATCAAAGGAGAAAGCCTCGTGAAAGTAGGAGCCAAAGATAATTCTGGCGGCGATAAGAGAGAAAAGCCCCAGGCTTATTCCAAGGAGACTCAGAAATAGTACGGACTTGAGAAACTGATGACGGCGAAACCAGGCGCCTCCTGCGAAAAACAGGGACTGCAGAATAATATAGTGATGAACCGCGCGCAGCAGAACCGGTGACAGAGGATTGAAGAAGGCTCTGAACTCCCCGATGACAAGGAAGCGCAGGATTTCACCGACCAGAACACCCACAAAGAAAACAAGGTTGATGTACAGCCACCAGCCCGCAGAAGCGGCAAGAAGACGGGAAAAGAACTTCTCTTCCGTGGATGCCGGAAGCATCAGCCAGTCGTGGCAGGTATCCCGGGAATGCATGTTCCTGAAGGTTCCTGCGGCCGTCAGAGCGCCACCGGCGAAAAGAAACATGAGAAAAAGAGTGTTCATATACTCGGTTCCGCCGCCCCGGAATCCCGTCAGAAGAAGAAGGACCGCCACCGAACCGGCAATTGCCAGGGCGCTGAAAACAAGGGAGTGCAGGCGCATGAACTCTTCCCGCTTTGTCAGAAGCAGAAAACGTCTGATATTGAAATACTCATTCATACCCTGTCCTCCTCTCTTCCGGGCTGCATGATTGCTGCAACATCTTCACCGCGTTCAATTACCATATTGAAAAAGACCTCCAGATCCACATGGGAGTCATACCCTTCATGATTCCTGCGCACCACCGAGTATCCTCCCGGGACCCTTTCGAAATAGAAAGCCTCCTGCGGCAGAGGTTCGGTTGTTTCCAGACTCATGTGGAATTTTCCTGCGATGGAATCGATGGCCCCTGAGAAAAGGATATGTCCGGAATCGAGAATAATCACCGGATCGATCAGGTTCTCCATGTCCCGGACCTGGTGGGTGGAAATCAGTATTGTCTGGTCCTCCCCCAGGGATGATGCCGCCAGGCGACGGAACTGCCGTTTGGAGGGGATATCGAGACCGTTGGTCGGTTCATCCAGAATAAGAAGGCGTACCCCGGAGGCAAGACCGAAGGCCAGCAGGAACTTCTTTTTCTGTCCCAGGGAAACCTGCGAGAGGGCCCACGCCGGATCGACCTGAAACCCCTCACATAGATCGAAAAAGCGTTCCCTGTCAAAGCGCGGATAGAACGGTGAGTTCAGCGCCACGTACCGTGTTCCGGTCAGCCGGGGTACCGGAAATTCCTCCGGGAGGAAGTAGATGTCCCGGAGCATTCCGGGCTGCCGCAGGCGGGGATCGAATCCAAGGACATCCAGGCGCCCCCCTGACGGGAAAAGCTGGCCGGAAATCAGGCGCAGCAGGGAAGTTTTTCCCGCCCCGTTTTTACCCAGAAGGCCGTAGATCATCCCCGGTTCCAGCTCCAGATCCAGGTTGCGGAAGAGGCCTTCCCCGGAGTACCCGAAGGAGAGCTTTTCTATTGTAAGCATCGGCAGATTCTCCTTAGTCAATTAGTGTACTACTTTACTATAACAGTATAACGCACATACGCTGCTTAATCAAGGGAAATTTTGTTTATGCGGAAAAAGCTGTTATCAGTGCTTCCCTGCAGCACAGCTCCAGGAAGACCAGGATGACGGAAGCCCCGGCTCATCCAGCAATACAGACAGTTCCTCAAGATAACGGGACCGGGGAATATCCTCGGCGCCAAGGCTGCTGAGATGATGGGTATACACCTGACAGTCGATCAGTTTTACTCCCTGCAGGGAAAGAGTCCGGACCAGTCTGATGAAGGCAGCCTTGGATGCATTGGGAGAGTGGGCGAACATGGATTCCCCGAAGAAAATTTTTCCCAGGGAGAGGCCGTAGAGACCGCCCACAAGCCGCCCCTCCTGCCAGGCTTCGGCACTGTGAGCAATACCCAGACGGTGGAGCACGGAGTAGGCATCCCGCATGTCCTTGGTAATCCAGGTGCCGTCCTGCCCGGGGCGCTCCCTGGCGGCGCATTCGGCTATAACCCGGTCAAACGCAGTATCGAAGGTGATGGTGAATACGCCGCGCTTCAGGACCCGGCGCATGCTTTTTGAAACATGCAGCCCTTCGGGGTACAGCACAAAACGGGGATCGGGACTCCACCAGAGGATGGGGTCTTCGTCGCTGAACCAGGGGAAAATCCCCTGCCGGTAGGCGGAGACCAGCATACCTGGAGAGAGGTTACCGCCGGAAGCAACGATGCCAGGCGGTTCAGCCTCCCGTGGGTCGGGGAACTGAAAGGAGTCGTCAGCCGACAGATAGGGAAACATCAGCTCTGGTTTTGCTCCGCCGGGCTTATTACGACCTCGCCGTCCAGGTAGTCAGCAACCGCCTTTCCGCCCGCAGAAAGATCACCGAAGAGTACGGCATCCACAAAGTAATGCTTGATCTTCTCGCTTACAAGCCTGGCTATGTTTCTGGCGCCGAAATCGGGACTGTAGCCCTCCTCCGCCAGATACTCCCTGCAGGCCTCGGTGAGTTCCAGTTCGACGTTCTTTTCCTTGAGCTGCTGCCTGAAGGCATCGATCTCCTTGTCCACGATGTTCAGAACCACCCGTTTGTCCAGACGGCCGAAGGTGACTATCTTGTCCAGCCGGTTACGGAACTCAGGCGAAAAGGCCCGGTCCACCGCGTCGCCGATGGCCTGTTCGGTAACATTCCGTTCCCCGAATCCGATCATGGGTCTGCCCATCTCCCGGGCACCGGCGTTGGAGGTCATAATGATAATCACGTTACGGAAGTCCGCCTTGCGTCCGGCGTTGTCAGTAAGGGTTGCGTAATCCATTACCTGGAGCAGCACGTTGAAAATGTCCTGGTGGGCCTTCTCGATTTCGTCCAGAAGCAGCACAGCATGGGGGGTTTTGCGGATGGCATCCGTCAGAAGGCCTCCCTCCTCGTAACCGACGTAACCCGGAGGAGAGCCCACAAGGCGGGAAACGGTATGCTTTTCCTGGTATTCACTCATATCGAAGCGGTGCAGATGAATCCCCAGAAGGTCCGCCAGCTGCCGGGCAAGCTCGGTTTTTCCTACCCCGGTGGGACCGACAAAGAGAAAGGAGGCCACCGGTTTGTCAGGACCCTTGAACCCGGCGCGGCTTCGTTTGACGGCCTGCACCACCGCATCAACTGCGGCATCCTGGCCGAAAATCCTGTTCTTCAAGTCGGACTCGAGACTCTTGAGCCGGTCTGTTTCAGTAACGGAGACGCTTCGCTCGGGGATTTTTGCGATCTTCGAGATTACCTTTTCCACCAGGTCCTCGCCGATCTCCTTTGTGTCGTTGTTTTCGGCATTCTCCCGGAAGGCCATGATACGGGTATAGGCTCCGGCCTCGTCGATTACATCGATGGCCTTGTCCGGCAGATGGCGGTCGTTGATATACTGATGGGACAGGTCCACGGCGGTGCGCAGGGCTTCGTCGGTGTAGTGCACATTATGATGCTCTTCGTAACGCTGCCTCAGTCCCAGCAGGATCTGGTAGGTCTCCTCCGGGGTCGTCTCGTCGATCTCTATCCGCTGGAAACGCCGTGAGAGGGCCCTGTCGCGCTCAAAGAATTTTTTGTACTCGTCATAGGTTGTGCTTCCCATACAGCGGATCTTGCCCGTCGCCAGGGCCGGCTTTAAAAGGTTCGAGGCATCCATGGAGCCTCCGGAGGTCGCCCCGGCCCCCACTATGGTATGGATCTCATCTATAAAAAGGATCACCTTCTCCTCTTTTTCCAGCTCCTTGAGAATCATCTTGATCCGTTCCTCGAAGTCGCCCCTGAACCGCGTGCCGGCAAGAAGAGAACCCATATCCAGGGAAAAAACCCGGTAGTCCTTTAGCATGGCCGGAACCTTGTCCTCGGCGATTCTTGCGGCAAGTCCTTCGGCGACAGCGGTCTTCCCTACCCCGGGATCGCCGACAAGAATCGGGTTATTTTTGAGCCGTCTGCACAGGACCTGGATTGTACGTTCCAGTACATCCTCCCGGCCGATAAGGGGTTCCAGAGAACCATCCCGGGCAGCCTGGGTAAGCTCCCTGGTAAAGGAGTCCAGGGCTTTGCGCTTCTTTTTTCCCTTTTCCTGTTCTTCCCCGGCTTCCTGATCAGGTTCAAGTTCCGCCTCTTCGTCCTCGCCCATGCCCCCGGAAATCCCGGCCCCGTCCCCGGAAAAATCTCCTGTTGTATGGGAGATTATACTCAGAAGGGTATAACGGCTTATGCCCGCCTTCTTGAGATAATAGGCACCGAAGGACTCCTTCTCATCCAGAATCGATACAAGAAGGTCCCCCACCTCCAGAATCTTGGAGGAGGAAGCTTCGGTATGAAACACCGCCCGTTCTATGACCCCCTGAAAACCGATGGACTGGACCGGTTCGGTATCTTCCACCCTGGGGACCTTGTCGTCGAAATACGCGACCAGTTCATCCTTAAGCTCGTCGGGATCCGCACCGCAAAGGCTGACGATCTCCCGGGTGGAGTCAAAGAAAAGAGCGGCATATAATATATGTTCGGGAAGCAGAAACTCGTGTTTTCTGTTTTTCGCGTCCAGATACGCGGCATTCAGAATGCTCTGAACGTCTTCACTTACCTTCATCTATACAACCTTACCTTTCCACTTTGCAGTATATCCGGCGTCTAGGCCGGTTCCACGGTACAGCGAAGGGGGAACTCCCGCTCCTTGGCTATGCGATGGACCCGGGTTGCCCGGGTCGAGGCTACATCCCAGGTGTAGACACCGACAACGCCCCGTCCCTTCTTATGCACGTCAAGCATAATCCGGGTGGCATCGGGCACCTCTTTATGAAAAACCACCATCAGAATCTCAACCACAAACTCCATTGTCGTGTAATGATCATTGTGGAGAACCACCTTGTACATCTCCGGTTCCTTGAGACGCTGGTCCGATTTTTCAACTACTTCCGAATCGAAGTTCCGGGCACCCTGATCGGACATACTGCACAATACTCCTGACTGAAACATAGTAGCCGGCCTCCCTTTTGCAGAGAGGCCGACGGGAGTAAATTTAGCTAAACTTTCGTCGATGATCAACGGTAAGAAGAGGAAATATGAGGCAGGCCGCGGAAAACTACCCGACGGGCTTCAGATCCAGTCCTTTCAGGACAGTTCTGAGTTTATCCCGGGCTTCGTCACTCAGGGGACGTACAGGGAGTTTCGGTTTTCCCACATCCACTCCCATCAGGTTGAGCCCCTCCTTAAGGACCGCAGGAAAGGTACCGAGACCGAAAGCCTGCCGTAAAGGTGCAAGTTTCTGCTGCAGCTCGAGGCTTCTGCCCGGATTCCCCTTCTGAAAACTCTCGTACAGTTCAACAATCAGTCCCGGGGCGATATTTCCCGATGCCGGAACGGCACCGGAACCGCCGGCGGAAAGGGTCGGATGAATAATCATGTCAAACCCGCAGAAGAAGGAAAAATCCTTTCCGCAGAGTCGGATCATCTCCACCGCATTTCCCATATTGCCGCTGGAATCCTTTATCCCCACTATGTTTTCTATCTTCGCCAGGCGTGCAATTGTATCAGGATTGAGATTGACTCCCGTACGTCCCGGATTGTTGTACAGAAGAATGGGCAGCTTTACCGCCCCGGCTATTGCCTTGTAGTGATCATACAATTCATCCTGGGTGGGAGTAATAAAATAGGGAGTTACAATGGAAACCGCGTCCGCCCCGGCAGCTTCAGCCGCTTTTGTAAGGGAGACAGTCTCTTCTGTTGTAATGCGGGCAGTCCCGGCAAAAACAGGAACCCTGCCCTTTACCTCATCAACGGCGATTTCCAGAGCTTCGATCCGCTCCGCATCGCTCATGGCATAGGCTTCGCCGGTACTCCCGGCTATAAAAACGCCATGCACCCCGCCGTCCATAACATAGCGGATAACCCTGCGCAAGGCATCACCATCCAGTTTTCCGTTGTCCTTAAAAGGGGTAACAAGGGGGGGAATAATTCCATGAAAATCACTCATTCTATGCATCCTTATTGATAGTTTATTGGAAAAACTCTTCCGTCTTCTTTTTCTCGAACTCCTTGAACAGCGCGGTCGCTTTTACCGCTTCGATTAAGGAGGTTTCATTTTCGCTCAAATAGGGCTCATCGACGATCCGGACTGCACTCTTCAGGTGTTCCACATTGCCTGTACCATACACAACGGTCGTTACCTCATTGAAAGAGAGACACCACTTTAAAGCAGCCTGCGCCAAGACTTCCTTATCAGTGATACCGGCTTCCCGGGCCATTTCAAACAATGCGCCTTTCATAAATGCCTCCCGGGAAATGAATCCCAGCCCTTTTTCCCGGACCCTGGGGAGAACCTTTTCAATGGCACCATAATCACCGAAGTTAAAGTTCATATAAATGGTATCGAAGCTGCCATTCTCTATCTGCTGAAGGTAGGTGTATTCCCCCGAAAAGGTGTCGGCACAGGCATATTGAATCAGACCTTCCCTTTTCAGGGCTTCAATGTTGCAGTTGATTTTTTGAATGTAATCAGGATCATTATCCAGCGCTTCCTTCATAAAAGCAAAATTGAAAAACTCGATCCGTTCCCGTCCAAGAAGTTTTAATATCCGCAGGACCTCCTTCTTCAGCTCCTCATATTTTGCCATTCGCTCATTGTTTTTATCATAGGTATAGACAAAACCTTCCGGCCGCGTCTGCACATACACCGGAAAAGGAGGAACGATCTCCTTAAGATTACGGCCAAGGGCCTCCTTCTCGGAATCATGAGTTACATCAAGAAAATTAATCCCATTTTCAAAGGCAGTTTTCAGAATCTTCTTCCGGTCTTCACCGCCGAAACCCTCAAAAATATATCCCGGAGTAATGGCTTTTGTAAAATCCTCATTAAATCCCCGTGATTTTTTATTCGGAAGATATTCGTGCCCCCCAAGGGACAGTACTGAAACTTCAGCCTCGGTTCTACCCAGTCGTCTATATTTCATCGTCCGTCAATAATCCTCTCTTTCTTTGATTTCAGGCTAACCGTACAGCAGATTGGGTGCTGCCAGGATTATTTTTGGAAAAACCAGGTATATGAAAACAGTTACGAGAATGACAAAAATAAACGGGATACTCTCTCGAAGATAGTCTTCCAGCTTGCTTCCCAGAATTCCATTTACAACATACATGGCAATACCGAAGGGGGGAGTTAATACTCCCATGGTAACAACAACAGTAGTAATGATACCGAATAAAACCGGATTCACACCCACAGCCTCCACAAGAGGCAATAAAATCGGAGTTACAAGAATAATGACAATAGCGCCATCCATGAACATACCGAACAGAATGAGAATACCGATTACTATAGCCATGGTCAGGAAGGTGCTTCCGGTAAAACCGGTAATCAGTGCGCTTATTCGCGCAGGAACCTTGTCTATGGGAATTCCGTAGCCGAAGATCGCCGACATGGCAATCATGTACATGATACCGCCTATATCCCGTACCGATTCGAGCAGTGTCGTGATGAGCGATTTAACTGTCAGGTCCTTGTATACGAAAAAGCCGATGACAATTGCGTAGACACAGGCCAGTCCGCCGACCTCGGCTGGAGTGAAGATACCTATCCGCAGACTCCCAAGGAGAACAAAGGGGAATATCAGCGCCCAGATTGTCTCCTTCAGGGAACCAAGGATGTCCCTGATGGTAGCGCGCTGTTCCCGTCCCCGTGGGAAATGCCGTATCCGGGACATGATGGCAACACCGATCATCAGGGTTCCCATGAGTATCAGCCCGGAGGTAAGTCCCGCTGCAAACAGGCGACCGATGGAAACCTGCCCGACAGTACCATATAGAATCATTCCGATCCCCGGAGGAATCGTCGATGTGATCAAAGCAGTAAAACCGATTACAACGGCGGTAAAGGCTTTCGGATAGCCCTGGCGTTCCATTTCCGGGCCAAGGATTCGTGCCTCCATGGCTGCATCCGCATTGGTGGACCCGGAACAGCCCCCCATCAGCGTACTCAATACGACGCTGACCTGGGCCATCCCTCCCCTCATGTGTCCCGCCAGGAGCATAGCCAGCTTGACCATACGCCTGGTAATTCCGGAGGCATTCATAAGAGTACCGGCGAAAATAAACAGAGGAACGGCCAGCAAGGTCACGTTCTGGGTCTGGGAAATCGGCAGCTGAACCATGGTAATAAGAGGCAATTCCGGATGCTGCAGAAAGAAAGTCGCCCCGGCTATCCCCACAGCGAAGCCCACCGGCATTCCAAGAAAAAGCAGTACAAGAAAAACGATCGTAACAAGTTCCATCTATCAACTCCTGGTAACAAGTGTCCGGTAGACTTTGATGGACAAGCTTATAAGCATTAAAAACGAGCATATGGGCATGCTTATGGTCACCCAGGTAAAACTCAAATGAGGGATTCCCTGGAAAGAACGATGCTTGGTAGAAATCGAGAGATCTATTCCATGGTAGAGCAGGGCGATCAGAAAAACCGCCATCAGAAGATAAAGAAACAGAGAAACAACGGTCTGCAGTTTTCCCGGCAGTCTTGTATACACAAAGTCAACGTTCACAAGCTTGTCTTCCCGAAATGCGACATCCGCCCCCAGGAAAACACCCCAGGTAAATACAAGCAGAGCTGTGTCCAGAGCCCAATGTATGGGAATATCAAAGGATCTGAAAACAGCAAGGGAGAAAATCACGACAACTGTCGTGATCAGACATACGGCCGATAATGCAGCCTCAACTGCACACATACCCGCGTATGTTCTTTTTACTATGTTTCTAAGGGTGTCCATGTGATGATCCTCTTTTAAAAGAGCCGTCCGGCAGCCCGGACAGGTTCACTGTCAGGAAGGCTGCCGGATCAGCTTGATGCGTTTTTCGGGCTTGAAAATTATTTGCCCAGTTCTTTGTAGATAGCTTCCTTGGCTTCGACGACACCCAGCTCTTCATAGCTCTGCTGACCTGACTTGATAAACGCCTCTGAATCCAGTTCCTCCCAGGGAATCAGGGTCATACCGTTGTCAAGAAGATACTGCATGTCCGTACCGGCCTTGGCTTCAAGAGCCTGAGTTGCTTCGAGTCCGGCTTTATCTGCCTCTTCAAGAAGAATATCCTGATACTCCTTCGGAAGAGAGTTAAACCACTCGGCACTGGCCACAAGAACATTCATCTGATAGATATGTCGGGTTTCAATCAGGTAGTCCGCGACTTCTTCAACACTGAGCGCTCTGGCCGCAGAAACAGGAAGCTCCGCACCGTCGACAACACCAGTCTGGATACCATTATAAAGTTCGCCGTAGGGAAGACCAGTGGCGGTTGCCCCAAGGGAATTAACCGTTGCAAGCCATGCGGGAGCGGGAGCAGTCCGGATGCGAACTCCTCTCAGTTCCCGGGGGCTTCTGGCCTGAACATTTGCCATAACATTCCGAAAACCCTGGGCATAGGCGTAGGAGAGAACCTTAATGCCGAACTCATCCTCGAGTTTTTTGGACCAGCTGTTTATTGTGGGAGACCCGAGCAGGCCTTCAAAGTCGTCATATCCGGAAAGCAGATACGCTCCGTACAGAACGGAAAACTCTTCCACATAGTCTCCAAGCCGTGCAGGATCGGTTTGCCAGCCCACATTGCTGCCTTTTCTCATCTGCTCAAGGATATCTTCTTCCACGCCCAGCTGGGCATTGGGATAGACCTCTATGACGAAATCACCGTTGGTCCGTTCTTTCACAGCCTCGGCCCATCGAATATAAGCTTTATGATACTCTTCCTTCTCTGTCTGCACGTGGCCGAAACGCAGCATGTAGCTGGGTTCACCTTCCTTTGGTTCACCCTTCCCGCCGGCGCTTACGCTGAAACACAGCACCGCAATAAGTCCGATCACAATGATTGCTTTCTTCATCCGTTTCCTCCTAAAGAATTTTAATCAAACGAAACCAGCACCTTATCGATAGATACCGTTACCTCCTCATCTCGACTCAAAAGCAGCCGGTGACGTCTGATTGATACTTGGTATAGTAATGGTATTCCAGCATTATCGTCCTGTCAATGATTTATTTTTCTCACCAGGCCTTCAGAACACACAAGCTCAAGCAGGTCCCGGCCGTGAATTAGCCCTTAATTTCTTTATATACAGCATTTTAACCTGATCAGACCATTTCTCTTTACAGATACGAAAAAATGTAATATTCTATAACTCTATTGATACTTGAACCTGTAACGATGGGATAAATCATGAGCTTGGTATACCACAGTGATGATGTCTACAAGGATCTTAAGCGCCGGATTATCGAAGAAGACCTTCGGCCCGGGGATGTCCTCGTGGAACGTGATGTGAGCCTCAATTATAATGTCAGCAGGACTCCCGCCAGAGAAGCTCTTCGGCAACTGGTATCTGACGGGCTTGTTGTGCTCATACGCGGTCGCGGTTACTCGGTACGTCAGCTGAGCGTTGAAGATATTATAGAAGTTTTTGTTGCCAGAGAAAGTATAGAGGGAACCCTTGCAAATCTGTCGGCTTCGCACTTGAATGAAAAAATGCAGCATCGCCTGGAAAACCTGAAAAATGAGATGGAGGAGATCGATCCGGAAATCAGTCCTGAGAAGGTAATAGAAACGGGCAGCCGACTGCATAATCTGATAGCAGAAACTGCCCATAATACCATGCTCTACAAATTCTACCAGGAACTCTGCACCGTCGCCGCACTTACCAGAAACCTGGGCAAGTACACCTCAAAAATAGAATCCATCTCCCGGGACGAGCACATCCTCATCATAAACAGCCTCATCGCAGGAAATCGTGAAGACGCAGAAGGTTACATGAGACTGCATCTGCGCCGCACCTGTGAACGCATCGTCAGCTCCTATCTGCAGAAGCGGACGACGTCTCACCATTTTCTGCATCACACGGAAGCTGGATCACTGCCGTAAACCAGGTCCTCCGCAGAGAACATTTTCCCCGTATCGAGAATCATGACAAAGCTCTCCTCATGCTTACCGATTCCTTTAAGGTACGAGGTATCTCCGCTTCTGACGGACCCGCCCACTTGAGGCGGCTGATCGATCATATCCTCCCCGATATGCAGAACCGCATCCACCGTATCGGTGAGGACCCCCAGGGAGGCAGCCAATCCTCTTTTGCTCAAATCGAGAACGATAATCGATTGAGTACCGTCTTCCGTTTCCATGAGCTCGGATTCGAATTTCATCCGAAGATCCACTACCGGGACTACCGCCCCCCGAACATTTATAATACCCCGCATATAGGCTGGAGCCCCGGGAATCCGGGTGATTCTCCTCAGGTCCAGGACCTCCCGAACCTCCTCTACCGGAAGGGCGTAGCGTTCGCCCTTCAAACTGAATACAAGATACTGATTACTTGTCTCTTTTGCAGTCTCGTTCATATAATAATCCCCATTGTACAAGATCAGTCTGTTTTAGAATGTTTCAAATTCCGTGTCGATTTCATCCACCTGGGAAGAAACAGGAGTCTGGGTAAATTCATCCATGAAGATCCCCTTCTCCCTGGTTTTCCCTGCAGTTTTCCGGTTGCCATTGCTGTTTGTTCCGTGTTCCAGTGTTCCGGCATTACTGGTAAGCTGTCGTATCTCCTTTTCCGTTCTGGAGGAGGATTCGTTGTCGATTTTAAAGAAAAGAAGCGCCTCTTCCAGCTGCTCCGCCTGACTTGCCAGCTCAGTAGCGGTGGTGGAAATCTCTTCTGAAGCTGAAGCATTCTGCTGTATAACACTGTCCAGCTGGATAATAGCCTCGGTAATCTGCTCTGCACCGCTTGACTGTTCGTTGCTGGCCGCACTTATCTCCTGCACCAGCTCTGCAGTCCTGCGGATATTCGGAACGATACTGTTCAACAGTCGCCCGGCATTTTCGGCCACGGTTACACTGGATTCCGAAAGCTCGTTGATCTCCCGGGCAGCTTGCTGACTGCGTTCGGCGAGTTTTCTGACCTCCGCGGCAACGACGGCAAAGCCCCGTCCATACTCTCCAGCCCGGGCGGCCTCGATGGCGGCATTCAGGGCCAGCAGATTCGTCTGCCGGGCGATCTCTTCGATTATCGAAATCTTGCCGGTTATCTCCTGCATGGCACCTACAGTCTGAACAACTGCCTGTTCCCCCTCGGCGGTATCAGCGGCAGATCGGTTGGCGATGCTTTCAGTCTGATTGGAGTTATCCGTGGTCTGCCGGATTGTCGCCGACATCTCTTCCATGGAGGAACTTACCTCCTCGGCGGAGGCGGCCTGTTCCGTCGCTCCCTGAGAGAGCTGTTCCGAAGCGGTACTCAGCTGCTGACTTCCGCTGGCTACATTTTCCGCGGAGATTTTTACGGATCTGACGATCTCCTTCAGTTTTCGGGAAGCCTGATTCAGCGCAGATACCAACTCGCCGGTTTCATCCCGGCGGTCAATATCAATCCTGAAGGAAAGATCTCCCCTGGAAATGGCGTTCGCCAGGGAGAGCCCTTTTCTCAAAGGAAGACTGATTACCCTGGAGATGAACAGTCCAAGAAGAATTCCAATAAGCATGCCAGCGGCCACAAGAATAATCATGAACTTGAGACTATCTCTGTAGGTATCCGTTGTGACCACGGCGGAATCAGCCGCGTTTTCCTCTTTAATATCTCCAAGCTGCGTCATGAGCTTATCGACTGCATCGAGTTTTTGCCGGCCGTCCCCCATGGATAGATCCCGGGACTCCCTCGCCTCAGCCGTCCCCTCCCCCAGGGCGATCTGCACAACCCGGGCACTGGTGATACGCCACTCATCAACAGCATTGTAGAGGTTCTGGAACATCTCCTCGGCTTCAGTTGAGTAGAAAAGCGGCTCGGCCTGTTTCAGCAGACTGTCCATCTCTTTAATGAAGGCACGATAATCATCATAGTAGCCCTGCTGTTCTTCAGCGCTTGGGGATATCAGGATATTCTTCTCCGCCCGGGTGGCATAAATAAGCTGAATGTTGGCCTCTTTTACGTAATAAAGACCCATCAATTCAGTTTCATACATGTAATCAGCCAGATTATTAATTTTCCCCATGTTGGAGATACCGATAAAACCGACGAGCCCTGTTATGGCCATCAGCAACATGAAAGCGAGTATTAGTTTGTTCGCAATCCGCAGATTATAAAACCATTTCATACCCATTACTCCCCACAAAATATATTTGTTGGAGATTATAGATATTGCCGAGTTATTCGTATGTAGTTATTATTTGACTAATTCTGTAGTAGTAATACTACACACGGCTTACAGGAGTCTGTGACGGATGGCATAGAGAGTCAATTCAGCATTGCTTGAAGCGTCCATCTTTTTCAGAAGCCGGCTACGGTACGTGCTGACCGTCGTAGAACTCAGATTCAGCTTCGCTGCGATTTCCCTGATCTTGAATCCCCGGGCCAGTTGCAGCATTACATCAAGCTCCCGGTCAGAGAGGTAACTGTGAGGGTTCTCGCCTTCTGTGGAGGAAAAGGATTCCGCAATCCTCTCCGCGGTCTTAAGGCCGATATATTTGCGCCCCGATCCAACGCTCCGGATCGCCTTTATCAGTTCTGTCTCCACACTCTCTTTCGAAAGATAGCCGGAAGCCCCGGCTTTCAAAGCGCGGACTGCGTACTGTTCTTCCTGTCCTCCGCTCAGGATAAGAACCGGAACTGTATTGCCCTCGCTGCGTAGCTGCTTTAGGACATCCATTCCGCTAATATCGGGCATCGCCATATCCAGAACCAGCACGTCAGGATCGGCCTCACGCACCTTTTCCAAGGCGGAGAAACCGTTCTCCGCCTCGCCGCAGACATTGATATCCCTGGCATTCTGAGCGATGTATTCGAGGCCGCGCCGCACGATGGGGTGATCGTCTGCAATAAGAATGTTGATTGTAGCCACTACTGTCTATATATACAAAGAATTATCGCCCTTCGTCCACACTCTCTTCAATGCAAAGATCCGAGCCCCGGATCTCCCAGCGCACAGCAGTCAGTTTATCCCGAAAAAACCGGTCATGGCTGATCAGAAGAAGTGCTCCGGGCCAATCGGCAAGGGCCTGTTCAACTGCCATACGGGATTCAAGATCAAGATGGTTGGTCGGCTCATCGAGGATTATCAGCTCCGCATCCTGCAGCAGTCCGAAAGAAAGCAGAAGTTTACGCAGCTCTCCTGAGCTCATGCTCTTCACATCGGCGAAACCCTCAGGATCCCCGTTCAGGCGGGAAAAAAAAGCCAGGAGTTCTCCTTTCAGCGGGTCGGAAAGCTCACCGTACTGCTGCTGGAGCAGGAGAAGGGTCTCCCCGGAAATCTCCTGGGGTAGAACCAGCCAGTTATCTGATAACTCCCGCTTGGTGTGAAGAATCCTTCTGACCAGGCTGCTCTTTCCCGACCCGTTGGGGCCGTTCAGGGCTATCCGGTCACCAGTCTGAATACTCAGTTCAGGATGACGGAGAAACCGGCCTCCCCCGAGAAATACAGCACCTTCCTCAAGACGCAGCAGCCTGCGGCCTCCGGCTGCGGCTGCCTTAAAGGTAACCCCGGTCTTCTGCTTCCCGGAAATGGCAATATTCTCAAACTTGAGTTCCGCCTTTCGGGCCCGCTCCTGCATGGTCTTATATAACCTGGCACCGACAGCATCCTTCCCGCTAAGACGCAGACCATCGACTTTTGCCTTGGCATCGTGATCCCGGGTACTCAGTCCGCGCTTGGAGAAGTCCCTGCGATGCCTGTCCGCTTTTTCCTTCTGGAGCTGAGCCTGTTTCTTCAGGCGCTTATACTCTTTTCGCTCCTGTTCGTAGCGTCGGTGAGCTTCCAGGCACTCCCTCTCTTCCTGCTCCAGGGCGCTGGAGAGGGGTCCGGGACGCCGCAGAATTTTTCCCTGCCGAATAAACAGGCAGGCATCACAGAGACTGTCGACAAATTCCCGGTCGTGACTTACCAGCAGAGCTATGCCTCGGTACTGCCTGAGACCGTTCAGCAGCATGTCCCGGGCCTCCTCATCCAGATGGTTCGTCGGTTCGTCCAGGGCAAGGAATTCCGGATTGGCATGCAGTGCGACGGCCAGCTGAGCCCGCTTTCGTTCACCTCTGCTCAAGGTTTTCCAGCGCAGGGGCCAGTCGTAGTCCATTCCGAGAAGAGAGAACAGGCGTCCGGCATCCTTGTCGCCGCCATACATGGAATAGTAAAAATCGTCCAGCCCCTCAGGTATTTTTTCGGTAGTCTGGGAACAGTAAATCCTGGAGACCGGGGTGGAAATACTTCCTGTCCGGGGCGGGAGTTCGCCCATGATGAGGCGCAGCAGGGTTGTTTTTCCAGAACCGTTTTTGCCTGCCAGGGCGGTAAAACCAGGCGGGAGGGTCAGACTGAGTTTGCTGAAAAGAGGAAAGGGAGAACTATCATACTGAAAGCTTACATTGGATATAATAAGATGAGACTGGCTCATAGAACCTCCTTAAGGGCGGTTGATATGAGCGGCTAAAAAGTAAACAGCAGAGAGAAAGCGCCGCGTAATAAGGTGTTATTTCTCTCCGTTTACAGTCTCATCGTCTCTATTTATCCTCGTAGACAGGGTTATGCAATCTTATGCCGGCACTAAGGTAAAGTCAATATCCGGAGTCCCTTCAGGAGGGACCGCGGTAACGATAAAAGATTCCCCGTCTTTCGGAAACAGCTTCAATCCGACCTGCAGCTTCCAGAACCCCCAGGTACTTGTTCAATTCGTTTTCGTGGACGCTGAGTATTCTCACCAGGTCAGATAGGGTGCAGGGACGCCGTTTGAGGGTTTCCAGTATGGCAGATTCCATGTCGGTTCTGTAGGCCCGGGTTTTCTTCCGTACCTGCGGGGTTGCGATAATTTCCACGTTGTCCAGGCCCCAGTATTCGATGATTGTCCACAGGGTCTGGTCGTCAGCGGCCTGGAGTTTTTTAACAGCTCCCGGCCGATCGAGACTGTTCAGCTGAACCCTTTCTGGACCGATGCGAAGGATGGACTTCTTCAGCAGGGTGAGATCTTTCCTGTTGTCATTATAGCCGGGCAGGATCATGACCTCGAGCCAGATTTTTCCTGAATACTCCCGCCTGAAATCGACGAGTCCCTGAATATAGGTCTCAAGGTCCACACCCCTGTGAGGCCGGTCAATACGGCGGAAGGTCCCTTCCGAGGCGGCGTCCAGGGACGGGAGGACCAGGTCGGCGGGAAGCAGCTCTTCCCGTACTTCAGGATCGCTGAAGAGACTGCCGTTGGTCAGCACCGCCACCGGGATATCCGGATAGCGGCGCTTTATGACTGCCAGTACCCGGCCGATCCCCGAGTTGAGGGTCGGCTCCCCGGCGCCGGAGAAGGTAAGGTAATCGGGTTCCGGGTTGTCCTGCAGAAAGCTGTACAGCTCTGAGAGGACCTCGTCAGCCGGGATGTATTCCCGGCGCTCAAGGGTCAGCTTTGTCGTTATGCCGCACTCGCAGTAGACGCAGTTGAAGGTACAGACCTTGTGGGGAACAAGATCTATCCCTAATGACATTCCAAGCCTCCGGGACGGAACCGGTCCGAACAGGTGCTTCATCAGACGCAGCTTCTATCGTACAGCAAAGACATGATCAGAACTCCGTCAGCTTTCCCTGTCTGAAGGCCTCGTAGGCTTCCGCGACCGTCATGCTGCCGGCCCCGGTATAAATCTTTATGTTCGACTGGGAGAGGGCCGTAGCGGCATTGCCTCCGGGACCGTTCCCGGTAATCAGAACATCCGGTTTGATTTCAAATAGTTTCCGGGCGGTCTGAGGGCCGGCCCCGTGAGCGACTCCGTCAATTTCACGGTTGTCGAAGCTCGTGTATTCATTCTTTTCTTCATCAAGAACAAGAATAAACTCGGTTCGTCCGAACCTTGGGTCCATCATCGATTCAGAATCTGTTCCCTTTGCAGTAAATGCGATTTTCATATGCGTATGCTCCTTATGCATTGGCAGTATCGAGTATTCTGTTCCAGCAGGCGGATATCTGGTTTTTCAGTTCGCCGCTGTCCAGTTCTACTATTGTTTTTCCCTGCACCATGGCCCGGGTAAATGACTCGTCATAGGGTAAATCCGCCAGATGCCTGATTCCCGCTTCGGCAAGGAATGCCTTAACCTGCTCCGTGGTTTCCGGGTTCAGATCGGATTTATTGATTATGCAGCCCGACGGAATGGAAAACCTGCGGACCAGTTCATGGACCCGCTTTAAATCGTGAAGCCCTGAGACCGTCGGCTCGGTAACAAAGACTACAAAGTCCGCCCCGGAAAGGGACGACACCACAGGACATCCGATTCCCGGGGAACCGTCCACAAGAACGATCTTGCATTCCAGTTCCCGGGCAATCCGTTTTGCTTCGTTCTTGACCTTGGCTACCAGCTTGCCGGAGTTCTCCGCCCCGATGCCAAGCCGGGCATGGACCATAAGTGTTCCGGTTTTGATCCGCGATTCATACCACTCGCCCACGTTCTGGTCTTCCATGCGTATTGCTTCCCGGGGACAGATCCTGGCGCAGTAACCGCAGCCCTCGCAGTTCAGGGGGATAACCGAATAGACGCCGTCTTTTTCTTCCAGAGCATCGAAACGACATACCTCGTCGCAGGCCCCGCATCCTGTGCAGAGAGCCGGATCTATGGAGGCGAGTACGCCGCTGTAGAAGTCCTCCGCCTTTTTGACCTCCGGCTCCAGCAGGATATGCATGTCCGCGGCGTCCACGTCGCAGTCAGCGGTGACCAGGGATTTTCCTCCCAGGACGGCGAAGGATGCGGTCAGCGAGGTTTTTCCCGTACCTCCCTTGCCTGATATTACTACTATCTCTTTCATCAGGCCCGCTCCTCTTCTGCCAGCCTCTGCAGAAAGGCGTCAATATTTTCGAGTTCCCGGGCAACCTCAGGCAGTGCCTGGTAGAGAAGCTCTCCCCGGGAATACATTTCCGCTATCTCCCGCCGGTTCGGTATCGCGGCGATAATGTCGATTTTTTCCGCCTCGCAGTAGGATCGTACATCGGCATTGCCAAGGCCTTCCCTGTTTATTACCACGGCAAAGGGCTTATTAAGCCCCCGGACAGTCTCCACCGCCAGCTTCAGATCGTTGAGGCCGAAGGGTGTCGGCTCGGTAACCAGCAGAACAAAATCGATGTCCTTTACCGCCTCGATTACCGGACAGGAGGTTCCGGGGGGGGAATCGTATATCTTGCATACATCGTCGGGAAAACACTCATCCACGTAGTCGAGGGTCTGAGCAATCAGGGGTACCGCCTGCTCCTGCCCGATATCAAGGCGACTGTCTATAAAGTCGACGCCGTCTACCCGGTAGCGCCTGACCTCCCCCATTTTTACCGGGACCATGGGAAGAGACCCGGCGGGACAGAGCTCGGAACAGGCGTAGCAGCCGTGACACAATTCCGGAAAGACCATGACCCGGTCTCCCATCTTGATTACTGCATTGAAATTGCAGACCTGCTGACAGAGACCGCAGAGGGTGCAGCAGTTAGAATCCCAGGAAGGTACCATGCGGTGCATCTCTTTGGACTCTTCCAGCCTTCCATGAAGAAAAAGTCCTGAATTCGGTTCTTCCACATCCAGGTCCGTCAGTACCACCGGACGCTTCCGGGCCAGATAGGAGGCCAGATTTACGGAGAGTGTGGTCTTTCCGGTACCGCCCTTCCCGCTGGCTATCGCGATTTTCATCCTCAGCCTTTCCGCCTGTGGTTGTACAGTTCTTCCCGGACCATGGTGTGGCCGCACTTGGGGCATTTGATTTGTGTGCAGGAGACTCCCTGCTGATGGGCAACCGTGGTTCCGCACTTTACGCAGATACAGCTGCCGCCGGGACCATAGGCGCCACCGCTGTTTCGGCCCCGTCTGTTGAAACCCAGACCCCGTCCTGTTCCGGCACCCGTTCCGTCGGGTCCCGTACCATCACCTCTCGGCATTATCTTCCTCTCCCATTTCCCGGCCGTACTGCCGGCAGCAATTTCCATGTCCGAAACCATCGGCCATATCCTCTATATCAGCAGAACCGCAGATCGGGCAGACTGGAAGCTCGCCGTCAAAGCCTGAACTGAATAATTCGCCACAGCTGAGACAGCGCATCAGGTTCCTCCGGAAATGAACACAGCCGCCCTCTATACAAAGCTCCCTGCCCTCCACCAGAAAGGCGGCGACTTTTTTCCGGGCCCTTTCCAGAAGCCGGGTAAAGGTGGAGCGGGAAATTTCCATCTGCAGAGCCGCCTCTTCATGTTCCAGCTGCAGATAATCGGCGAGCCGCACCGCTTCATACTCATCCAGAGAGAGAGCTATCTGCTCAAGCCCCCGTTTGCGTATTCCCGTGGGTTTGAATGAAGAGTAGAGAGGGGGCTTGCTGACGATTCTGTTCTTCTGCGGCCGGGGCACGATATCCTCCAGGGGTCATTACCTGACAAGCATATTGCACATATGTGCATAATGTCAAGACAGGAACTTCTTTATCTGTGTTTGATTATTTGATTTCCCTTCGTATCCTTCTTATTTTATGAGACAGGAGGTCATATTTATGAGAAAACATATGTGCCTCAAACCCCGGGGATGTCTGATGATAGAGCATCGCCTGATTGAACGAGCAATAGAGATCCTGGCGGTTGAGAGGGACCGCTTGAAGGCCGGTGGAACCCTGGATCCGGTGTTCATTGACAAGATGGTGGATTTTATCCGCACCTACGCGGACCGCACACACCATGGTAAAGAGGAGGATATTCTCTTTGAGAGTCTTGAAAGCAAGGATCTGTCCCAGGAAGAAAAAGACCTCATGCGTGAACTTATCGACGAGCACAAATACGGCCGCAAACTGACAGAGCAGCTGGTAAGGTCAAAAGAGGCTGTTCTGGAAGGGGATAAGGCTCAGCTCGAGAGCTTACTGGATGCGGTGAACAAACTTGTCGAGTTCTACCCCGAGCATATACGCAAAGAGGATGAGCGTTTCTTTCCCGATACGGAACGGCACTACGACAAAGAGGAACTCGACGCCATGCTGCGGGAGTTTTATGACTTTGACATGCAGATGATCCACGAGAAGTACCGCAAAACCGTGGAGAGCATCGAGGAAGAAAAAGAAAGCGTATAGCCGTATTTCAGGTCTTTTTCAGCTCTTCATCAATAAGCTTTTCGAGGATGCCGCCGATCCGCGCGATTACGTTGTGGCATCCGATTACCTCGTCGCGGTACATCTCTTTTAAACGGTCGCAGTCAGTTGAGCCAAGCTCATCCTGGACCCGGTTAAAGAGTTTCCGGTTGATCTCTTTAAAGCGCTCGTCAACCTTGGCCCGGTCTTTAACAAAAATGGTACTGATGGCCATGATGCCGCCGGTTATTGCTCCACAGCTCTTCTCCACTCCCATGCCGCCGCCGAAAGCCGCCGAGAGCTTGAGAGCTTCCGGCGGCAGCTTGAGCTGATAGGCCTGGTTCGCGGCGAAGAGTATGGTTTCAGCGCAGTTCAGGTTTTCCCTCCCTGCGAGTCCGGCGTTGACTATGTCCTGAATCGATTCTTTTTTCCGAATCATGGAGATAAGTGTAATCCATGAAGCGGCAGAGCTCAATAGCTCAGGCCAGCCGGTCGGCTCCGGAATAGACCTCTTCAACAGTCAGATAGAAGGCCGCTTTGGGAGTCATCTGAGGGTGCTTTACATGGACCCAGTCCACGACCTCCTGGTACCTGGCACCATCAAGAGCGCAATCCACCGTACCTTTGATCTGATAAGACTTTCGCGTATCCGGATCCAGCACAACCACGCTTAATCGCGGATTCTCTTCCAGGTTCTTCCGGGTCTTCTGAAACTTGTTGTCCGCCACCACCATGGTCTGATCGTCAAGGGCTTTGACATAGGTCACGTACACAATATTCGGAACGCCGTCGGCGCTGGATGTGGCAATACAGGTGGGATTTGTCTTTTCGATAGCAGTAAGCACTTCTGTCGGCAATTTGGCCATGGGGACTCCTTGTTGATATTTATTCTCATTGCATTCTACAGGGAGCGCTGCTATGAATCAAGATAGAGTGTTTCGAAACTTAGTGACAGGTCTCTAGAGTATTCCGTATTTCTCGAAGGTTTTTACAATACCCGCACCTGCACGGAGCTCCTCCCGCACAGTATTCTCTCCCTGTACCTTCTGCCAGGCCTTCTCAATCACCTCCGGAGCGATCTTGCCGGGAACGACTACCACGCCGTCTACATCGGCATAGACGAGGTCTCCGGGGCAGACCCGGATGCCCCCGCAGACCACCGGGATGTTCCGCTCCTTGCCGTCCATACGTCCCTGGCTGTCGTAGGGGATGAGCCCCCTGCAGAAGACCGGAAAGCCCAGTTCGGTAATTTCGTGATAATCCCGGGCACCCCCGTCGGTCACGACCCCCGAGGCCCCCCTTCCGACCGCCGCGTTGGAAAGCAGCCCGCCCCAGAAGGCGGAGAGGTTCTCTGCATTGCACTGGGCCACGACAATCTGCCCCCGCTCAAGATCGTCGATGAGTTCCATCTCAAGCTGAAAGGGCTTTGCCGGGACCTCCGTGACGGCTTCCTGATAGATGGTAACTGCCTCTCCCCAGGCTTTCATGCTGTGATTCAGGGGCCGGATGGAGGGATCCATGCACTGAATTCTGTAGCCCATGGCGTCCATTACGTCCATGAGGACCGCGGAATAACAGGCATCCAGTTTTTCCTTGTACTGCAGGTATTTCATATACCTCAAGCATAGGACGGAATACCCGGATCTGCAAGGAAAAGCAGTTACGGCTCAGACCTCAAAGATTCCCTGTATCTCTATTCCTGATTGATCCACCGCTTCTTTTGCCGCTTCGGAATCCGAAGCGGCAAAGCGTACGCAGGTTCCGCAGTCAGAGGAAAGATGTCGCGGGACAGGGACAAGTCTGCAGGGGATTTCCCGCTCCTTGAGCATCTTCTCGATCCTCAGGGCGTGGCTCGTTGAATAGACAAGCAGAACGCTCATTGGAACTTTCATTTCGAAGTTCCTGCGGCCAGGCTTTCCACTGCGCGTACAGCAGCGTCGATATCTTCATCGCCAGTAAAAGCCCCGACAGACATGCGGACGGTGCCGGAAGGAAAGGTGCCGATGGTTCTATGGGCCGAGGGAGCACAGTGCAGACCGACCCGGGTAAGTATGCCGTAATCGGTATCCAGGACCTCCCCCAATTCGGAAACTTCATGACCTTCCAGAGTAAAGGAGAGAACCCCCGTCCGCATGCTCGCATCCGCCGGTCCGTACAGAACAAGTCCGGGGATACCGGACAGGCCTTCCGCCAGGCGGGCAGATTGTCTCTGTTCCTCCTTGAGAATCACCTCCCTGCCCCTCTCCAGGAGCCACTGAAGACCGGCTCTCAGCCCGGCGATTCCCGCTGCATTGCAGGTACCGCTTTCAAAACGGTCCGGCAGGAACTGCGGTTGTTCCTCAGTCTCCGACCGGGAGCCTGTTCCCCCCTCTATCAGGGGACTGACCTCCGTCTCCCGTATGCGGGATCCAAAAATCAGCCCCCCCGTACCAGGTGGCCCGTAGAGCGACTTGTGACCTGTAAATACGAGCAGGTCAATTTTATCCTTCTCCATATCCAGGGGCAGCACTCCCCCCGCCTGGGCTGAATCGACAAGAAAAACAGAACCCTTTTCACGGACGATAGCGCCGACCTCCCCGACGGGCATGATTGTGCCGGTAACATTCGACGCCGCAGACATGACCACCACATCGGCTTTCTGTCTCAAGGCCTTTTTCAGGTCCGCCGGGTCGAGGGTACCGTCCCGGCCGCAGGGAACAACTGCAAGCTCTATCCCCTCCTTTTCCAGGGACCTGAGGGGGCGCATGACCGCGTTATGTTCCATTCCCGTTGTAATGACCCGGCTGCCGGGTTTCAGGATTCCCTTCAAAGCCATGTTCAAACCATAGGTAGCATTATGGGTAAAGATTACCCGCAGGGGATCCGGTCCGCCAAAAAAATGGTTCAGGGCTTCTCGAGCCTCATACACGATCCGTGCCGCCTCCAGTGATAGACCGTGAGCCGAGCGTCCGGGATTTGCGCCGGTGCGGGTCAGAAAATCATAAACCGCTTGTGCAGTTCCGGCGGGTTTCGGGAAGGAGGTCGCCGCATTGTCCAGATATATCATGCTTTGCTTATCACCATCCGGAAACCTTCGCCCTCTTCAGAGCTTTCTACTGTGCAGCCTTTTTTTTCAGCGATCCTGGTAACGTTCTCCCGGGAGGTTACCGTATCCACAAGAACGGAGAAGGGGAAAAACCCTTCCCTGATTGCATCGGTGGTCAAAATAACCGGTTGAGGACAGGAGAGTCCCCGGGCATCCACTTCCTTCATATTTTACGCTCCTTCATAGCAAAACCAATAAATATGCATAAACAAATCCCTATAAGAACCGCCGCCATACCGTAGGGACTCACTCCCCCGACCTGAAGACTGCCCCCGGCAAGACTGTCGGGTTTTCCTGCAAAACCAAAATTGTGAGAAATCGCCGCCCCTGCAATCATGCCAAGAACGAACACGGTGGAATCCCCGTCACCTTCACCGGATAGAATCAGCTGCCGCCCGGGACAGCCGCCAGCAAGGCAGAAAGCGAGCCCCGCCAGGAACATGCCGAGGAAATTCCAGAGATGATTCGAATGAGCCACAGGCTGCAGGGTAAATCCGAAATCAATCCTGCCGAAAATCAGGTTGACAGCGGCGGCCGACAAAAGAAGGGCGACAATGCCGCTCAGGAGATGGGTGTCCCGCATCAGGAGAACGTCCCGAACAGATCCCATGGTACAGAAGCGGGTACGCTGGGCAAGAAACCCGACACCCAGGGAAACCGCCAGGGAGATAACAAGCGGGGCACTCATGGACCCGGGACCGGCGCTGCTGCGAAGGAGGGCTGGGAAATCTGCAACGAGCAATACAAGAAAGAGCAGCATAACAGCGGGCAGGACCAATCCGGCGGCCTGATTATCCGGTCGTGACCGCCCCAGAGTGTAGCCCGACCTGAGAAATGCGACTCCAACAGCGATTCCCGCCGTGAGACCTGCGATACCGACCACGGCGTTGAGGTCTCCCCCGGCAAGACGCAGCAAGGCCCTCCACGGGCAACCGAGAAAAGCAAGGGCGCCGATCATGGCAAAGATACCGAGTATGAAGCGGACCGCCGGAGCAGACCCCGATCTGGCTTTGAACTCACCAAAAATCATGGCAGCGATCATCGAGCCGAGAACGAAACCGGGGATCTCGGGACGCAGATACTGCACAACCTCAGCTCGATGAAGTCCCAGGGCCCCTGCGATGTCCCGCTCGAAACAGGCAACACAGATACCCATATTGGCAGGGTTTCCCCATACCGAGAGAAGAGCAGCAAAAACTCCGATAAAGCAGCCTGTCAGAATAATACCAGTACGGGACGAGAAAAAATGTGTCAGCTTTTCTTTCAAGGAAGATACCTCCCAATAGTATGCGGCATCCTCCGGGACGGCAGAACAGACAATAGACTTTTACATTAATCTGCCTGACAAGGAACGGGAGTTTGCCCTGGATAAGACATCAACTGATGCCCGTGCATTTGCTCATGAACGGAGAAACACGCCCTGGCTACCCCCTTATTATTTAATAATGAATCCTAACATCAGTAAGATGAGCTGTCAATGAAACAGTTTATTTCTCAATGAAAAACGCGGCAGATTCATTCAGGAAAGGTTTATCCCTTGACCGCGCCGGCAGTCATACCGGAAATGAGCTGTTTCTGTATAAAGAAGAACAGTACGATTACCGGGAGGGCGCTCAGGACTCCTCCAGCCGTCAACAAGCCCCACTCGATCTGGTACTCCCCGATCATGTTCTGCAGAGCGATCGGAATGGTACGGACCCGGCTGTTTGTCAGGATAGCTGCGTACAGGTATTCATTCCAGGAGGTAATAAATATGTATATGCCGGTTGAGAAGATACCCGGCATGACTACCGGAATAATGACCCGCACCATGGCGCCGAAGCGGGAACAGCCGTCAATCTGTGCGGCCTTGTCAAGATCGGTGGGAACGGCGTTGAAAAAACTGGTCATCATCCAGGTTGAAAAGGGGATTGTAAATGTGGAATACGCAATAATCAGGGCAAAGTAGGTGTCCATGATGTTCAGTACTTTCATCATAATAAAGAGCGGGATAATCAGGAGCATGATGGGGAACATGTTGATTACAAGGAACTGCATAAGAAGATATTTTCTGCCCCGGAATTTATATCGGGAAAAACTGTAGCTGGCGGGTACTGTAAGGAAAAGCCCCACAAAGGCGGTAGTCAGGGCGACAATAAAGCTGTCCGCCATATTCGCTGCGAAATTCAACTTGCTGAAAAGACGCACATAGTTTTCCCTTGTTGGATGCTCAGGAAAAAAACGAAAATCGGGGCGGTAGAGTTCCTTCTCCTGGGTTATGGATGAAATGAAGGTCCAGAGGTACGGTCCCAGGGCAAACAGGAGGATCAGAATAATCGGAAGATATATTGTGAATATTCGTTTAACCGGATGCTTTTTTGCCGTCATATCAGTTCTCACTCTTCAGAATGCTTCGGATATACCCAAAAACAATGATCATGAGGAAGATGGTCAAAAAAACCGCCAGCGTTGAAGCATAGCCGAAATCCATACCCTTATATGCTTTGATATAGGAGTACACCGGCAGGGTGTATGTGCTGTAGCCGGGACCACCGCCGGTCATGATAATGATTATATCAAGAGAATTTGCCACCCAGATCGTTCGCAGCAGTACGGTTGTCAGGATTATGGGCTTGAGCATGGGAAGGGTAATCCGGCGAAAACCGGCCCATTTCCCCGCCCCGTCAATGGAAGCGGCTTCATACAGCTCCTGCGGTATTGCCTGCAGGCCCGCCAGAAGCATGACTGCAAAAAATGGAAAACCCTGCCAGATCAAGGCAAAAATGATTGCTCCCAGGGCGGTTGATTTATCGGCAAGGAAGGGAATGAACTCATTTATAAGCCCCAGACGTCTGAGAATCTGATTAATCAATCCATAGTTGCCATCGTACATCCATCGCCACATCAAGGCCGTAATTACACTGGGAGTAACCCAGGGTATAAGTACGAGAGAACGGGCAAGACCCTGGCCGCGAAAGTTGTTTTTCAAAATCAAGGCCGTTACAAAACCGAGGAGGAACTGGAAGGTGATGATCCCCGCAATCCAAAAACCTGTATTCAGTAACGAAGTATAAAAAAGGGGGTCCGAAAAAGCCTGAATATAATTTTCCAGACCGCTAAAGGCCTTTTCCTGAGGTTTGTACAGAATGTACTGCATCAGGCTGTACATCATGGTTCGGAACATCGGAAAAAAGACAACGGCCAGAGTTATTATTATGGCGGGAGAGACAAGGGCATAAGGGAAAATATCCGGTCTGCGGCGTGTTTCCGTCACAGGCAACTCCTCTTTCAAAGATACGGAGGGACTGCCGACACTCGAAGGATGAATCGGCAGCCCCGTTCTTTCAGGATTTCCAGCCGGACAGCTTATTTGGCGAAGTGATCTTCAATCGCCTGCATCATCTCGGCGCTGGTAATTTCACCTGCAAAAGCCTGCTGCATCAGGGCCGGCCACAGGGATTCGACGAACTCCGCAGTTCCGGGATGGGCAGGAAGGACGCCGGCAAAATCAGCTGAATCAGTTGTAGCCTTGAGAAATCGATCGGCATCTGCCCTGGCATTGCTCTTGTTAATGGAAACCTGCCCGCTGGACTTCTGCCAGATGGCATTGTTTTCAGCTTCAGCGAGGAAGGCTGCCCACTTGAAAGCGGCATCCGGAACCTCGGTGGCTGCAAAAACCGCGTTTTCCTCATCGCCGAAGGAGGTCCAGTAGCCCTCTGTTCCCCGGGGTACCGGAGCAGCGGAAATCCTGTCGCCCAGGGCTTCTTCCATCTGCGCAGCACTTCCCAGATGATGTATGGTCATGGCGGTCCGCCCGGAAATCATGTTGGCGATTATCTCCTTAAAACCGTCGCTGGGTGTTGTGGGAGGACTCACTTTGTGCACCCGGTAAAGATCGATGAACCACTGATTGGCCGCTATGGCCTCCGGTGTAGTCAGTCCTGAATTGCCGTTTTTGTCAAAGAACTGTGCGCCGCTTGAGAGAACAAAGGTTCCCCACCAGTCGTGACCGCCCCGGGCTCCGCGGATACCAAAACCGTAAACATCGACAACACCGTCGCCATCGGTGTCCCGGGTAAGCTTTTTCGCTGCGTCCAGGAATTCTTCCCGGGTTTTCGGGACCTCAAGCCCCAGTTCATCGAACATGTCCTGCCGGTAGTAGAGGTAGAGGATTACCATCTGCAGGGGCATGTAATACTGTTTGCCGTCGGTGTACCTGGTAAGCTCCCAGACGTTTTCGTAGATGTCATCTTTTCCGTCCCAGGAGGCGATGTAGTCGTCCAGAGGAAGAAGAGCGCCCATTTCCACCAGCTGAGGCTGCCACCAGAGTTTTACCTGAGCTACATCCGGCGGATATCCTCCGGCAACAGCGGTAAGCAGTTTCTGGTTGTAGACATCCCAGGCAACCCGTTCCGCTTCGATTCTGATGCCCGGCTTCTCCCTTTCGAACTTCTCGATGAGAGGATTCAAAGCAGTTTCCGGATTATCAAAGTGATACCAGAATTTCACCACCTGCTCTTCAGCTTCCGAGGCCTCGCTTCCTCCTCCCGCAAAAAGTGCCGGGCAGATCAGCAACAGAACCAATACAAGAATACTGGATTTCTTCATAAATCCCTCCTAGTTTTTTTATTCAGGACATGCCTGACGTTTTCACAGATATCCGAGGACGTGAGTCCGTATTTTTCCAGAATCTCCTGCGGCTCTCCCGATTCACCGAAGGTGTCCTGGACTCCCACCATTGCCAGGGGAACAGGCGATTCCCGGACAAGCAGATCCGCACAGGCGCTTCCCAGGCCGCCTATAACGGAATGCTCCTCGGCAGTTACCAGGGAACCGCACTCCCCTGCAGCCTTAAGAACAGCATCTTTGTCCAGAGGTTTAATGGTATGCATGTTGATGACCCTGGCCCTGATCCCTTCCCCGGCAAGACGGTCGGATGCTTCCAGAGCTGCACTGACCATCATGCCCGCCGCGATTATTGCCACATCCCCGCCGTCCCTCAGGGTAACAGCCCGTCCAGGAACAAAGGGCGTTTCTGTACCGGTAATTACCGGCGTGGGGATTCTTCCCAGGCGCAGGTAGACCGGGCCGTTCATCTCTGCCGCTGCCCTGGTAGCCTTGTAGGCTTCATTGGCATCACAGGGCACCAGGACAGTCATCCCCGGAATCAGCCGCATGAGGGCGATGTCTTCGAAGCTCTGATGGGTTGCTCCGTCGGCACCCACGCACATTCCCCCGTGGCTTGTCGCAATTTTTACATTGGCCTGATTATATCCGACCGAGACCCGAACCGCCTGATTCGCAAGACTGGTCGCGAAGACCGCAAAAGTAGTTGTAAAAGGAACAAAACCGTCTATCGCCATTCCGGCGGCGGTGCCGATCATGTCCGATTCCTTGATCCCCATCTGAAAGAACCTTTCGGGAAAAGCGTTCTTAAATGCGGTCACCTTTACCGCATCCGTCAGATCGGCGGTCAGAACAACGATCTTTTTATTTTCCGCCCCAAGATCTACAAGGGCATCACCAAAAGCTTCTCGCATTGCCTTGTTACCAGCGTACATCAGGCTGTCTCCCCGGCTTTCCACGCCTCCGGCAATGGGAAATCCTGAAATTTTTCCGAAAGACCAAGCGCCGTCAAGGCTTCGGCTGTCTGGATGTCTGAAGGACAGCTTCCGTGCCACTCGGCTTTGTCTTCCATAAAAGGAACGCCCTTTCCCATTTTTGTTCTGCCTATAATCACAGAGGGTAATCCCGACTTATTCCCGCAGATTTCCAAGGTTTCAACGATGGACGGAATATCGTTTCCATCGATTTCCACGGCGTGCCATCCGAAGGCCTGGAAGCGTTCGATCAGAGGATCAATCTTCATGACAGCGTCCACGGGTCCGTCTATCTGCAGATTATTGTAGTTGATGAAGACCAGCAGATTATCCAGATGATAATGGGAGGATGTCATGGCCGCTTCCCACACCTGTCCTTCCTGAAGTTCACCGTCCCCCAGGACACAATATACTCTGCCTCTGGATCCGCGGAGCTTCATGGACATGGCGATTCCATTGGCCACGGAAAGCCCCTGTCCCAGCGGTCCGGTGGAGGTTTCGACGATTCCCGGCAGCATCTTGCGCGCGGGATGCCCCTGCAACGGAGAGCCCATTCGACGAAAAGACGACAGACTCTCCAGGGACAAAAAACCTTTTCGGGCAAGAGCGGCATACCAGACGGCACAGGTGTGCCCGTTACTCAGAACCAGACGGTCCCGATCCGGATCATCAATCCTGGAGGGGTCTGAAGTCATCCCCCCGCCATAGAGTACAGCCATGAAATCCGCCAGCCCAAGGGCTCCGCCTATATGGCCATGGCCGGCATTCCTGATCATCCTGACTGTGTCCCGCCTCAACTGGAGAGCGAAATCCCCCAGGGCTTCGTAATCCTTCAAAACAGTTTTTTTCTTTTCTTCCATTGACTTTTCCTGCTGCTCCTTTGGTACTATGTCGGACTCCCCGGATCGAGTCGCCGTATTCTTGATTGCATCATGTGATTTTCCATGGCCGCTGCGGCTCCAGCGGGGTTCCTGTTTAAAATATTCTTCAGCACATCCTCATGTTCATGGAGGCTGCTTTTAAAGACCAGGTTCTGGTCCTCCTTGAAATTCTTGTTCATCGCTATGATCTCCGGAGTAATCTGGGTAATAAGAGATTCCAGAACCTTATTCTTTGATGCCTTGACTATGGCCAGATGAAACAGATGATCTTCTTCCAGCGTCGACCGCTTCAACTTGAACGCCTGCTGGAAATCCTCGTTTGCCTGTGCAATCCTGGTGTGATCCTCTGAATCTCCCCTTTCCGCTGCAAGACGGGCGGAGAAGATTTCAAGGTAGGATCGGGTCTCTATCAGATCCTCCAGGGCAAAGGCGTCAAAATTGCGAATATTTGTGATCAGAGCATCCAGGGCAATCGGACGCATACCGGACAGATAGATCCCCTTCTGAGGCCGGATTTCCAGAACACCGTAGAACTCAAGTTTCTGAAGCGCTTTGCGGACGTATCCCCTGCTCGTTTTCAGTCTTTCCGCAAGCATTCGCTCGGATGGAATCTTCCCACCGGGTTTGATAGTTTCAGCCCGGAGCATTCGTTGCAGTTCATGAATAATTACATCTACCGGATCATCTTTACCCATAAGCGACTCTTCGATATAGAATAACGCAACTGGTTAACCAGATACCTCTCCATGGTAGCACTGGTTAACCAGTTTGGCAAGCTTTATTTACTGTTCAGAATCGTGGGGATGGAACGCGAATAAGTCCTGTTTTGTGAACAGATTATTCGTTCTGTCGTGCTTTCTCCGGGGAATTTTCCTTTTTGGTGAAATAATCCGACGATCAGGTTATTTTCATCCCCACGGTTCGGAACAGTAAGCAGGTTTATGAGGGGCCTTATAAAAAAAACCCGGAAGGTCCAGAAGACCATCCGGGTTATGAACGACTGAACGCGGCGAGATTCGAACTCACGACCTCTGCCTCCGGAGGGCAGCGCTCTATCCAGCTGAGCTACGCGTCCATGATCACTTAAGATCGGCGTTCAGAATAATCAGAGCATGCCGTTGTGTCAAGACTTTCGGGATCAGGCACTGCAGTAATGCACCAGGGGCCTGCAGAAAAGGCATGGAAAAATGAGGCCGTGCTGCTTGACACTTTTGCAGCCCTTCGGTATAAATATCCCCACGAGTGCCGCTGTAGCTCAGTCGGTAGAGCAGAGGACTGAAAATCCTCGTGTCAACAGTTCGATTCTGTTCGGCGGCACCTAAACACCGTATTTGCCGGTAACGGCGGATACGGTTTTTTTATGTCCCAGGACTTTAGACTTGTGTACTGTCTCGAACCGTGGGGATAAAAGAACCTTTCAGCCGGCTTACACCGCTATAATGGAAAAATCATCGGATACGGAACAGCCCCACGGATAATTCATGTGACAAACAACAGTTAGCCGTCACCCATCCCCACGATTCGAGACAGTAGTTTCTGGCCAGAAACCCATTACAGGTGCCTGAGTTCGGCTGAGACCTTCCCATCCCCGAAATCCGCCACGGCATAGCGCCCGTCCTTCAAACTCCCAGGATTTACCAGCAGGGATTCGCCGAAGCTGGAAACGGAACACGACTCGTGGATATGACCTGTGCAGACCAGGGAAGGACGGTAGTTCCTGATAAACTCAGCCACGGATGTGCTTCCCACATGCTTTCCGGCGGCTACCCGGTCGGCCTCGCTATCTGCCGGAGGCTGATGCACCAGGAGTATCCACTCCCTTCCCTCTATACCGTCCGGGAGGCCTTCAAGTTCGGAAGCCGCCTCCTCTTCGCTGTAGGTGGAGGGAGTCGGTATGGGTGCAGGCAGGGAACCGCCCAGGCCGATAACCGGGACCCCAGCCACAGTTACCAGCTTTCCATGGGCGAAGATTCCCTCTTCTGCGAGCAGATCCATTACACCCGGCCGGTCGCAGTTGCCGTGAATCGCCAGAACCGGGATCTTGAAGCTGCGAAGAATCTCGACCACCGAAAGGGCGTCCTTTCTGCCCCCGAAGTGGGTAAGATCCCCGGCGAGAAGCAGCAGATCAGCCGCCCTCTCCTTTTCAGATAACTTCTGAAGTTTATCGATTGAAGCGTGGATGTCCGAGATAATCAAAAGTTTCATGCTCCCTTCCCCCTCATTAACTCCTCTTGTCAAGTATGCTTCTGTAGAGTTCAGCCTCCACTGACATCAGCCGGGGATCCTCCAGACGACGTTCTGCCGGAGGCACCGGGTTTTCTATCTCCTTTATGATCCGCGCCGGGGGGGCAGAAAAAACAGTGATATAATCCCCCAGGATCATCGCCTCCTGGATATCATGGGTAACAAAGACGGTCGTGGGGGTCGTCTCCGCCCATAAGGACAAAAACCACTCCACAAGGTCCAGCTTTCGTGCCAGATCCAGGGCCTGTAGGGGTTCATCCATCAGCAGAATCTCCCCAGGGTAGGCGAAGGCCCTGGCAATGACAGCCCGCTGCCGCATTCCTCCCGAAAGTTCCGCGGGATAAGCATCCGCAAAGTCCCGCATACCGACCCGGGCAAGGGCTTCCTCCGCCCGTCTGCGAACCTCAAGTCGCTCGGTAAGCCCCTCATTTCCCTGAAGAACAAACTCCAGGTTGCCTCGGATGGTCCGCCAGGGGATGAGTCTCGGCTCCTGAAACAGATAGCTGATCCTTCGCGTCCCTACCCCTTCGATCCTTCCGCCCTCGGGCTGCAGAATCCCTGCCAGCATGTTCAAAAGACTTGTCTTGCCGCAGCCCGAGGGTCCGAGGATTACCGAAACCTTTCCCCCCGGAGCCCTCAGGTTCAGGCCGTCGAAGAGCAGCAGTTCCCCGAAGCGCTTCTGCACATTAACCAGGCGGATCACAGCACTCCCCCTCCGCGGCGGATCCCCGTGAAAAGCCGGCTACTGCGGCCCAGAAGGAATTCGCTCAAGGCGGACAAAAGAACCGCGATTACCGTCCAGGCGATAACTTCAGCGGTCTCGATGTAGATCTTTGCCTCATACATGGCGCTTCCCACGGCGGCTTCCGGACGGCTCAGTATCTCCGCGGCAATAACCGCCTTCCAGATAATCCCCAGGGCGGTCCTGGCTCCGGCACTGAAGTAGGTGTAAATTCCCGGAAGCAGTATGCTCCCGAGGATTCTTCTCCGGGGGACCCGGTAAACCCGGGCCATCTCTATCAGTCTGGGGTCCGCATTACGTATTCCCGCCACAACGTTCTCATAGATGATCGGAAAAGCCATCAGTACGGAGACAAACACCGGGACGAGGCCGGAGGGAAACCAGATCAGCGCCAGCAGTATAAAGGACATGACCGGTGTGCTCTTGATGATAATGACCAGGGGTTTGACAAGATTACGGAATACCGGCGACAGACCGGCGGCTACACCGCAAATCAGTCCCAGAACGGCGGATAGAAAAAAGGCCGCCGCACCCCGCAGGGAACTGGCCCCCAGGGCGGACACGAAGCCCGGGGATCGTACCACTTCCAGCAGAGAGACGGCCACCCGGAAGGGTCCGGGAAGAAGGACCTCAGTCCCCACGTACAGAGCCCCCAGCTTCCAAAAAGCGATTATCAGTACACCCCCCGTCATAGGGATACTGAGGGGATTCCTATTCGTAGAACTCATCCGACGGGACGCTCCCCCCAACGGAAGCGGCAGCAAAGCTGTGGAGTACCCGGTACAGCTCATCCACCCTGGGGCGCGCTTCCGCGGGACGCTGCAAATGCAGATTGAGCCGGGGTACCGCCGAGGCGATTATCCCCGCCGGCATCTCCATGAACTCCTCGGCAAGAAGGCCGGTCTCCTTAGGATGGGCAATTACCCAGTCTATGGCTGAGGAATATTCCGAGAAGAAGGCGTCCACCGTCTCCGGACTGGATTCCATGAGCTCAGCTTTAACCAGCACCGCGGTTATCGGATAGGTCTCCCCGGTTCCTGAGGTCCGGGCCCAGATCTTCTGCAGATCGATGACCGGCTGAACCTCGGGGTTTTTTTCAGAAACAATGCTTACGAAGGGTTCCGGCAGCACCGCCAGATCGATCTTCCCGGCCGCCAGCTGAGGGGTAATCGATACCTGATCGAAACTGAAATCGATGCTGACATCCTCATCTGGATCGACGCCGCTCCGGTCGAGGACATAACGCAGGATAAACTCCGGAGTCGATCCCTGGGCAATGCAGTAGATCGTCCTGCCCCTGAGGTCCTCCATGGAGCTGATATCCTTCCGGGAGCTGACTACATACAGCAGTCCGTCCCCGCTAACTGCTCCGAAGCGATAGGGGACGCCTTTGTTGTGCAGAACCGCAGCCAGATTGATCGGAACGGCGGCAATATCCACCTCACCGGACATTATCCGGGCGAGCATTATTTGAGGTTCCTGGACGATCCGATACTCAGCCTCAAATCCCTCGGCGAAGACGGGACGATTCTTGAAAAGAGGAAGCATTCCGATTGAGGTTGGGCCCTTGAGTCCGGCTACCTGAATTGATACGGGCTCCCGGGAAGCTTCCGGGGCTGCTTCCCCCACCCCTTCGGCTGTGAGATTGAAATTGAGAATGATAAGTATAAGAACACTAATGCCTGCGGATAATCTTTTCATGCTACCTCCGGTCAATCTAACCCTACTGAAGGGATAAGCCTTGGTCAATATCGGAGGTTCTCCTCCCGACAAGACTGTTCAGCCTCTCGGAGGCCGCAAACATGACGACCAAAAAACCGAGGAGAATAAAGGGCAGCAGGACAAGCCCCGTATACTGCAGAATGAATCCCAACAGGGGCGGCAGGTAGGCGGATCCCACATAGGCAAACCCCATCTGGAATCCTATGACCTTGCGGGAAGCCTCCCGTCCGAAGCGTGCCGGGACCTCGTGAATCATAGCGGGGAACACCGGAGAAAGCCCCAGCCCCACCATTACCAGAGCGACTCCAATAAGGGCATCCGGCAGGGGCAGAAGCAGGATCAGGATACCCGCGAGGGCTGTAATTATTCCCATTCTGATCATCCGTACATTGCTAAGCCTGAAGGAGATTATCCCGGACAGAAAACGGCCGGCGGTGATCCCGCCGTAGTACATGGCAATCCAGGAGGCAGCCCCCTCGATACTGAAGTTACGTGTATGCACGAGATAACTGCTGCCCCATAAACCCAGGCCGACCTCCACTCCGCAGTATAGAAGCATGGTCATAAGAGCGCAGACAACTCCCGGCAGTTCGAAGACCCCTGGGCAGCCCTTCTTTTGTGTCGTTCCCGGCTGCGGCGCCCCCTGCGGATTAATTAGAACCTGGTGCTTTTTCCAAAGCGGAAAACTTACCAGAATAACAGCTGCCATGAAGAGCTGTAGAAAGGCCAGGGTGCGGGCGCCGGGTTGCCAGGAACCAGTCTGTTCAAGAGCATATGACATTATAAGCGGCCCCAGGGTGGCGCCGATCCCCCAGAAGGAGTGGAGCCAGTTCATGTGATGAGCCCTGAAATGGAGGGCAACGTAATGGTTCAGGGAGGCATCCACTGCTCCTCCGCCTACCCCGAGAGGAACGGCAAGAAATAGAAGCCAGACAAATGAGGGAGCCGCGAAAAAACCGAAGAGCGCCAGGGATGTCATGAGGATACTGATAAAGGTAATCCTGGATGTGCCTATCTTTTCGGTGATGTAACCGCTCAAGAAACTGTAGATAATCCCGCCGCTGATGGAGACCATTGAGATAAGGCCCGCGGTGGACAGCTCGATTCCCCACTCCCGCTGAATTACCGGGATCGCCACCCCCAGAATGGAATCTGGAAGTCCGAGACTGATGAATGCCAGATAGATAACCAGCAAAAGCAGTATGGTAATGATGGTATGCTCCTCTTTTACGGTCGCCATCGGACGCTTCCCGTCCTCCGGCTCCGCTCTGCATCGTTCAGGGACGGCAAAGCCGTCCCTTCGCTTTTTTACGGTCGCCGTCGGACGCTTCCCGTCCTCCGGCTCCGCTCTGCATCGTTCAGGGACGGCAAAGCCGTCCCTTCGCTTTTTTACGGTCGCCATCGGACGCTTCCCGTCCTCCGGCTCCGCTCTGCATCGTTCAGGGACGGCAAAGCCGTCCCTTCGCTTTTTTACGGTCGCCATCGGACGCTTCCTGTCCTCCGGCTCCGCTCTGCATCGTTCAGGGACGGCAAAGCCGTCCCTTCGCTTTTTTACGGTCGCCATCGGACGCTTCCCGTCCTCCGGCTCCGCTCTGCATCGTTCAGGTTTATTTCCGTACGAGTTCGAACTCGCAGGACATTTTCGTCAAGGCGAGATACTTGAGGCCCTCCACGTAGCTGTCGTGAATATCCTCCTGGAATATGAGACCGGGGACGTGACCGGCGGGAGCTTCATCTGCGACCTTCTGCAGGACAAGCTCCCTGATTTCCGGAGTAAAGCTGTATCCGGAGAGGACAATCGTTCCGGGATTTATAATAGCGTTGACCGACAGGACCGTTTTTGCGACATAATTGCTGAAGCGCCCCTTGTCGCCCTGTATCTTTCTCTGCAAATCGGTGGAAACTCCCAGGGGAAGATAGGATACTTCTCCGGCAAAATTGGAGTTCCCCTGCAGAATCCTGCCGTTGACCACGATTCCCGCTCCGGGATTCCCCTCTTTCGGATAATATATGTAAGCGAGGCTCTCGGAACTTTGATCTGTCTCCGCTCTGAAATAGCCGATGGCGGTACAGTTGACATCGTTCTCTATTACTGTTTCCAGACCGGTCCTCTCTTGCAGGTATTCGGCGAGTGGAAACCCGATCAAAAAATCAAAATCGCAGAGTTCGATGATGCCCGTGTTGACTACCCCTGGAACCCCGATTCCAATGACTTTAAGACCGGCGAAGGAACTGCAGAAGCTGTCGACAAGGGACTCTAACTCGGCAAGACCGATCTCGCTAAAACAGGAACGTTCTTCACGCAGCACCAGCCCGCCCATATTGATTACTGAGGTGTAGATGATCTTCTCCGCCCCTTCCTGCCTCAGATACATCATCAGCAGACGGGCGTAATCCTGATTGTAGACAAAACGGCGGGAAGGACGTCCGCCGGTTGAGCCGGCCAGGTCCATCTCCAGAACCTCCCCGGATTCGAGGAGCTCCTTCAGGATGTTGCCGCAGGTAGCTACACTCAGTCCCGTTGTCCCGGAGATGCTCTTTTTTGTCCCATGACCCGACTGCCTCAGGGCCGAACGGATAAGCTCTGTATTTATCTGCCGGATCTTTACAGTATTTGCCGCCACTTTCATCAAGTCTTATTATAAGTATTTTGTTTACTTCTGCAAGATGAAAAGCGTTTTTTTAAAAGATATGTTGGTCTCCCTGCCCGGGTCTGCTACTATGGAAGGGTGGAAACAGTCTTTCTCAGAACCGCCCCGGGACTTGAAGATCTCAGCAAGCAGGAGGTCCTGGAAACACTTAAAAACGATACTCGGGAAACCCGTATAAAAGCCCGCAGCGGCAGGGGCTGGATAGAGATAGCAGCGCCGCCCTCGATCGTTCCGGAGGAGATTTTCAATAATCTTCGTACGGTCTTCCGCAGCATGATTCTCAAGAGTTCCGCTCCCCGAGGGGAGGGGAAACCCGGGTCCGAAGCCCTGAAGCTGGTTCAAAAAGGAGGTTTCCACGATCTGCATCACAACTCACCTTTCCGCATAACCTGTTATGCCTCCGCCGAACCCTCGGGAACCCGCCGTATGGTAGAACAGCTTATCGGTACGGAAGCTGTCAGGGCCAGCGGGGCCCCGGTGGATCTTACCCGTTATGATCTGAATTACGGTCTCGAATTCCTGGACAACAGGATTTTCTTCGGAACCGTTTTCAAGGACGAAGAGGAGGCTCCGCGGTACAGAAAAAGCTTCCAGGTCCGCTCATCGGCAAAACCTCATATTGCCGCTGCAATGCTTCGTCTCGTCGGTTTCTCATCGCGGCCGGGAACCCTCCTGGATCCCTGCTGCGGCTCCGGGACAATCCTGCTGGAGGCTGCATCGACCCGTCCTGAATCACGGCTCTACGGCGTTGACGTCGATCCCCTCTGCGCCAAAGGGGCCCAGAAAAACCTGCTTAAGCTCTTTCCAGGCCATGGGGGGAGCCGTATCTACCAGGGGGATGCAAGAAAACTGGAAGAACTTTTCCCCGCAAGCGGCCTGGACTACCTGGTCACCAATCCCCCCTTCGGAATCAGAACGGGGACCCGCATCAACTTCTACTGGTTCTACCGGGGGCTTCTCAACGGGGCAAACCGGCTTCTCAATGAAAAAGGCAGGATCGCCCTTCTCGTCGGACGACAGCGGGGTATATTCAACCGGGCGGTAAAAGAGGACGGCAACTTCAGGGCCATCCACATCCGGGTAATTGACGCCTCCGGACTCTTCCCGGCCCTCTATGTACTGGCGAGGACAAGCTGATGGACTTCCTTTTTGAAAGCCGCTTTAACGCCCTGATGGAAGGAATCAGCGGGCAGTTCGGCACGACTCCCCTGGGGCTGCTGATGTTTCTCCTGGCCCTTGCGTCGCTGCCGCTTTTTCTCTCCCTTCTGTACCTGCTGCAGAAACACCGGGAAAGGCAGGCCCGTACACGGCGGAGCGGAGAAATCATCAGAAAGCGCTGCGATAGAATCGGGCTCAGTCCCGCGGAAAGAGACCTGGTGAAAAAGCTTTCCGATTATGCGGGAGGATCGGAATCGGCTTATCTGGTTCTTTTTGACGAGCCCCGGTTTAACAAAACCGCCGAGGAACTTCAGAAACACGAAACAGAGATCGGCCCTAGTTCCATAGCCGCCCTCAGGGTCAAACTGGGATTCAGCAGAGAACCCCTTCACAGGCTTCACTCCACCGCCCAGTTATCCCCGGGAGATCCTCTGCTTGTCCGGCCGCAGAAAAAGCAGGGAGTGTTCAAAGCGCTTATTACCGCAGTCAGGACCGACGGTTTCGAGATCGCCATGGACGGTAGCAACCTGCTGACCTCGGGCGACTCGGCGGTATTTCAGTATCAGAACCGTCAGGGCAGCTTCCTGTTCAAAAGCTACTGCGTCAAGCGGAGGGGCGGCAGAATGCTGATACGGCATCAGGAAAAGCTGAAGCTGCGACAGAAGAGGGCCTATTTCCGGGCTGTATACACGGGAAAACTGCAAGTCGGGTATTTTGACAAGGACGAGCGTTTTCCGACCCGTTTTGTCGATATCGGTGGAGGCGGCGCGAGCCTCATCAATCCGGAAGAAAGTTTTGATCAGGGGGATTTCCTTGAACTGGTTTTTTCCCTGCCCGGCACCAGTGAAATGCTCAACCTCAAAGGCAGTGTAATCAGAACCTCCCGGGGCAGAAAGCTGCTTCATGTCAAATTCGAGGGAATCCAGGAGAACCAGCGGGACCGGATACTGGGACTGGCCTTTAAACCCCGGTAAGATTCCGGGTAATATCTGGTCCATGGATTTTGAACGCCGATACAGCCCCCTTCCCCGGTCCGCGGATATTGATGAATTCAGACAGGAGGTCCGGAAGTTTTACGCCGCCGAAGGGCGCAGCTTTCCCTGGCGACGGAACACATCTCCCTACAGCGTATTCGTATCGGAGGTCATGCTGCAGCAGACACAAGTCTGCCGAGTGGAGCCTAAATACCTCCGCTGGATGCGGGAGGTTCCGGACTTTCCTTCCCTGGCAGGGCTTTCCACCGAAGGCCTCCTGGGGCTCTGGCAGGGCCTTGGTTACAACCGCCGGGCCCTTGCGCTTCGGGAGTCTGCGTTAAAAGTCATAAAGGAACATGATGGAATACTGCCCGATGATCCGGAGCGGCTGAGGGGGTTTCCGGGAATCGGCCCGGCCACGGCGGCCTCGATCTGCGCCTTCGCCTTTAACTGTCCCGTTGTCTTTATCGAGACCAACATCCGGCGGGTATTCATCCATTTCTTCTTTCCCGAACGGGAAGCGCCGGTCAGCGACAGAGATATCCTTCCCCTGGTTGAAGCAAGCCTGCACAGGGAATCTCCCCGGGACTGGTACAATGCCCTGATGGACCTGGGAACGCTGCTCAAGAGCCGGATACCCAATCCCAACAGAAGGAGCCGCCACTATACGCGGCAGGCCCGCTTTGAAGGCTCCAACCGGGAAGCCCGGGGGGCCATTTTGAAAGCCCTGCAGAAGGCTCCCCTTCAATCCGCCGGGGAACTCTCGGAAAACACCGGAATCGATTACCGGCGGATTATGCGTGCCGCTGAGGAATTGGAGAAAGAGGGCTTTCTGAGCGCGGAAAATGGTATGTTCAGACTGGGGTAGGAAGGTTTTAACAAAGATGGACAGGGTGAGAAAGATGAGTACGTTATTTCAGGAGAATATATTTTTATATTAAGTTATCATTCTAATTGTATTGGAACAATGTGTTTCACGCCATAGCGGATCCTAACAGGCGAAAGATTCTCGTCTTTTGAAGAAAGCTAGGCTGAACGGCGGAGAAATTTCTCAGAAATAAAATAGATGCATCGCTAAAAAGTGCTTTTTTACCCTAGTTAAACGGGAAGATTTAGTGGGTGGAAAGTACCGAAGATGTTGCCTATAAACAACATCTCCTTCAACGGAGATGGGTTGTACGAGAATATTCGAACAACCCATCTCTTATAATGTATTTACATACTTTACCTATATGAGTGCAGCAAGATCATATTCACCATTTATGATCTCAACGTATTACAAAGAACCCCTGCTATTTCCGCTCAGCCTCTATTTCGGCCATTACAAAGTTGTAAATATCGATTCCGCATTTTTCAACTATCTGGTTCTTCACCGCACCGTTCATGATTTCTCCCATCGCTCTTCGCGCCTCCAGAGGAACTTCATTCACCTCGATTCCCAGACCGGGAAGTTTATCCAATATCTCTTTTTCCGACGCGGCGATAAGCTCACGATCCAGGCGAATCGTCTTCTTCGCCGCTTCTTCAATCAAAGACCGATGTTCCGCCGAAAGACCGTCCATGAAATCCTTGTTGGCATACCAGAGCCAGTTCGTATAAACATGCTTTGTCAGCGACCAGTACTTTTGCGCCTCGTAAAACTTCGCATAGTAAAAACTGGATGTAGCACACTCCTGGCCGTCAATCAGATTCTGCTGCAGAGAAGTGAATACTTCTGACCAGGAAAGGCTGGTCAGAACACATCCTACCGATTCCCAGGCGGCAATCTGAATAGGACCCCAACCCCGTATCTTCAATCCTTTCACGTCCTCCGGCTTCATTATGGGATTCTTTCGATTCGAAAAATTCCTGAAACCAATCTCCATGTATCCCAGTCCAACAAGATTCATGGATTCCAGAGGCTTCATCAGTTCGATCCCGGCCTTGCCGTCCAGTACCCGGTGCGCATGGGTGGCATCATCAAACATATAAAAAGAATCCCAGATGGCAAACTCGGGGATCGTCTGGGTAAAAAGTGTTGTCGCCGTGACGCTCATCTGAATATCACCGCGCCGGGCCTGCTCGAACATATCCTGTACGCTGCCAAGCTGCCCCCCAGGGAAAACCTGTACTTCAATCTGACCCTGCGATTCTTCTTCCACAATTTTCTTGAATTCGAGAAATGCTTTGTGTCCGGGAGTCTGTACGTTGTTATCGTGTCCAAGTTTGATCACGATCTTTTCCGCCCCCTTCTCTTTCTGCCCGTCCGCGATCAAAGTAATGCCACAAAGAATAGACAGCACCATGATGATCATCAATACCTTCTTCACAATCCTTCTCCTTACAAATATTTTCCGAGTGTATACGTATACACTCATTTTTTTGTTTGAGCTATAAAATTGAATATGCTATTGGCTCCGCTAGTATGTCTGCCTCCTCAGAAGCCGAAACCATGCTGCATCTTCTCTTAAATACGCATATTCAACAGCTTCGGTAACCATAAACTGATATTGGGCACGTAGGTGACTACGAGCAGTACAACAATCATGACCGCTATCCAGGGTAAAATGGCCTTTGCAATGTCATCGAATTTAATATCACTTATCTGGCAAGCCATAAAGAGGTTACATCCAAGTGGAGGAGTTACAAAACCAATTGCCAAGTTGAGAACCATAATCACGCCGAAATGGATGGGATTCACTCCAAGGGCAGTCACAACCGGAAGCAAGATCGGAACGAGTATTATTATTGATGCATTGGTCTCCATAAACGTACCGACAATAAGCAGCAAGATGTTTATAAATATTAGAATAACAATCTTATTCGAAGTGATCTCCAAAATGGAGTTTGCAATCATTACGGGGATATTGGTAATTGTAAGGATTCTTCCGAAGCCGGCAGAGATTCCGATGATCACCAATACTGCGGCACAAAGAAGGGCCGCATTATATCCGATGGATAATAGATCGGAAATTTTCACCTCTTTATATACAAATACGCTTACTATAATTCCGTAGATACAAGCTACAGCAGCAGCTTCCGTGGGTGTAAAAACCCCGCCATAGATTCCCCCCAGAACAAAAACAGGCACAAGTAAAGCAGGCACGGCTTCGACAAGAATCAGTATAATATCTTTAAACGAATGCTTTTCGCGGGAACCTTCATACCCTTTCTTTATAGAATAAATTAGAGTATATAGCGACAACCCAATACCTATCAGCAATCCGGGTCCGACGCCAGCCATAAACATACCCGTTACGGATACACCGGCAGCGACCGCATAGATGACCATGCATACACTTGGCGGTATGATTACCCCTACAGTACCCGCAGAGGCTATAAGCGCACCGGAAAAAGTTTTTCCATACCCTTTTCTCACCATTTCAGGAATCATAAGCAATCCGATGGCCGCTACCGTCGCCGACCCCGTTCCTGAAATCGCTGCAAAGAAAAGACAAGCCGCAATAGATACCAGCCCCAGACCTCCTTTAAATCGCCCGAAAAGTAATCCTGTTACCTGAAGCAATCGCTTGGAGATACCTCCTCGTCCCATTATGTCACCGGCAAACGTAAATAGCGGCACAGCCATCAGAGGGAATGAATTTAATCCCTGGATCATTGTCTGCGTAAAGGACTCGATGCTGATTGGTTTCGCGGTCAAGATAGTGACCACAGAGGCCATTCCCAAAGAAATACCGATCGGTACGGAAATCATCAAGAATAATATGAAACTTCCAAACAAGGTCATCGTCACCATCATTCTACTCCTTCACACGCTCTTACAGTTTCTTTTCGTACGGACTTCGGGAGAAAGCAGATATGCCCCGCGCCGGAATAAATTCCTGCATAGTTTTCGAAGATTTCCAACGAATCGTGGAATTTATTCAACTTCCATACAATACTCTGAATCAGGCGTATGACCACCAAAGCAAAACCAACGACTCCGGCACCGTATACAATATTAAGGGATACATTTATAGTTACCGCCATATCCTTAAAGCGAAAAACGGATTCACAGACCTTCATGGCCGCAATAAAAATCTGGATTGAAAACAACAGGAATATGAAGTCAGTGGCTAACATGAAATATTTCTGTACTTTTTCACTGAATCGTTTAATCAGTATAGTAACACGAATATGTCTTTGATTTCGGGTGGCGTAAGAAATACTGAAATACATAAGCCACACAAACATGAACCTGGCAACTTCTTCACCCCAGGAGAAACCGGCAGCAAAGACAAATCTCAGCACTACCTGGACAGCAATCAAAATGGTTATTGCGTAGAATAGCACAGCCATCATGACAGGTTCAAAGTTTATATCAATCCATTGCAGGATTTTCCTCATTTCTCTCCCCTCCTTACCTAATTTTAACCTGTTTCCCGACCTACTATTTTTCGAGTCGGGAAACTAGGATGACCTATTTCCGCTCAGCCTCTATTTCGGCCATTACAAAGTTGTAAATATCGATTCCGCATTTTTCAACTATCTGGTTCTTCACCGCACCGTTCATGATTTCTCCCATCGCTCTTCGCGCCTCCAGAGGAACTTCATTCACCTCGATTCCCAGACCGGGAAGTTTATCCAATATCTCTTTTTCCGACGCGGCGATAAGCTCACGATCCAGGCGAATCGTCTTCTTCGCCGCTTCTTCAATCAAAGACCGATGTTCCGCCGAAAGACCGTCCATGAAATCCTTGTTGGCATACCAGAGCCAGTTCGTATAAACATGCTTTGTCAGCGACCAGTACTTTTGCGCCTCGTAAAACTTCGCATAGTAAAAACTGGATGTAGCACACTCCTGGCCGTCAATCAGATTCTGCTGCAGAGAAGTGAATACTTCCGACCAGGAAAGGCTGGTCAGAACACATCCTACCGATTCCCAGGCGGCAATCTGAATAGGACCCCAACCCCGTATCTTCAATCCTTTCACGTCCTCCGGCTTCATTATGGGATTCTTTCGATTCGAAAAATTCCTGAAACCAATCTCCATGTATCCCAGTCCAACAAGATTCATGGATTCCAGAGGCTTCATCAGTTCGATCCCGGCCTTGCCGTCCAGTACCCGGTGCGCATGGGTGGCATCATCAAACATATAAAAAGAATCCCAGATGGCAAACTCGGGGATCGTCTGGGTAAAAAGTGTTGTCGCCGTGACGCTCATCTGAATATCACCGCGCCGGGCCTGCTCGAACATATCCTGTACGCTGCCAAGCTGCCCCCCAGGGAAAACCTGTACTTCAATCTGACCCTGCGATTCTTCTTCCACAATTTTCTTGAATTCGAGAAATGCTTTGTGTCCGGGAGTCTGTACGTTGTTATCGTGTCCAAGTTTGATCACGATCTTTTCCGCCCCCTTCTCTTTCTGCCCGTCCGCGA